>CAZHWT010000019.1:0-25831 GCA_964536215.1 uncultured Candidatus Saccharibacteria bacterium | reverse complement strand
GTATTTGCATATCATTTCATGATACACAAATACCTGGTACCCTCGGAGGGAATCGAACCCCCATCTTACCCTTAGGACGGGTCTGCTCTGATCCGTTGAGCTACGAGGGCGGGAGGCGCAGCGCGGAGCTGCGCCGTTTATAGTTTTTCGTTTTTCGTTATTCGTTTTTTGTATGCCTTGATCACGACTTGAGCTGAGCATCGAGCAGGTGCGTCTGATTAGTTTGTTTTGGACACTTACTTACCTTTTTTAACCTGCGATGGATGTGGCTGAGTGAAGTGTTCGTGGACGGTTTGGTAGTCGGCGTGAATTTCGTCCTCTTTGAACCAGTGTTTAATTTCTTGTTCGGCTTCGGCAATGTCACCTGAGGCGTGGACGATGGTTGGCAGAGCGACGTTGTGAGTGTTAACGTATTCGATGCTGGCGTGAGCAAAGTCGCCTCGGATAGTGCCTGGAGCAGCGTCGCGGGTATTGGTGGCGCCGACCATTTTGCGAACCAAGATAACTGCCTCGACTCCCTGCAAGACCATAGCAATGACTGGGCCTTCCTGCATGGCGCCTAGTTGAACGCGGAACTGTGATTCGCCTCGACGAGAAACCATTTTGCCGATTGTCTCGTAGTGGTGGTAATAGTGGCCTTCGTCTGGGTTAACCATTTTCATGGCTACGATTTTGAGGCCGACTCGCTCAAACCGCGCTAAAACCTCACCCATAATCCCCCTTTGAATGGCGTCTGGTTTAAATATAACCAATGTTCTTTCTAATCCTTGCTCCATATTTTGGATCCTTTCTTAGTCATGCCCAGTTACGGGGATGGCTTTTTTGTATGGTTTGCTGGTGGTATTGTAACTTCCATCTGTGAAAATATCAACAATTACGTATAGGGGGAGCAAATTCTTAGTTGAACCAGCGGCACCGACGGCTACAATGGGTAAGCCAGAGTCTTTATCTTTGAATTTGGCATAGGTGTGGGTGTCTCCGGCAAATATGGCTTTAACTGGATATGACTTGAGTAATTGACCGAGTTGATGCGATTGTTGGTCGACTTGTTCACTGCGGGCGCCCATGGCTTTGTAGGCGATATAGGGGTTGGATAACGGCGTAGACATAAAGATGAAAATCGGCTGCTGCTTGTGGGCTTGCAGATCCTGGGTAAGCCACTGCCATTGGGCAGGATCGATGCCGTCGTTGAGGTTGCTGTTATCAATAAAGAGAAAATGGAAGCCGGCCTGGTCAAAGCTAAAATAGGTTTTGGTTAGGCCTAGCACCTGTTTAAAGTTGGTCAGGTCGTGGTCAGGATACCAATTGTAATCATGGTCGCCTGGTAGGACATAGACGGTAGGCTTAATGGTATCCAGAATGTCCTTGGCCTGTTGCAGCTTGGCTTTGTCGCCGGCATCAGATAGATCACCTAAGTGTGCTACGAACTGCAGGTCAGTGCGGGCGGCAATTTGACTGACTATGTCAGGGAAATAGGTGTCGTCCTGGTGCGAGTCGGAAAGAATGGCAAAGCGGACGGCGACCGGTTTGTCGACTTGCTGGGCTGGCAACGAAGCGGCAAACGGTAGTCCGTTGACCCAATCACTAATACGGCCATACCACCCGGCCTGCTTGGCAAGAAAAAATCCTGCTGCAGCAATGATGCATATGAAGATAAGGAAAATGAAAAACTTTTTAATCCTTTTGCTACCTTTCGATACTGTATGATATGTTTACATACGGTCTGGAACTTCAACTCCTAATAAGTTTAATCCTTGAGCAAGTAGGTTGGAGGTTGCCTGAGTAAGCGCTAAACGGCGGAGCTTGATGTCTGGTTCAGCCTGCAAAATAGAATCTGATTGGTAAAAAGAGTTAAACTTTTGGGCGGTTTGGTACAGCCAGGTAGCCAGATGGCTGGGGTAATAGTCGGTGGCAACCTGCTCTACGATGGGGAGAAATTGAAGTAGGGATAGAGCGAGCTGGCGCTCCGCAACAGTAAGTGGTGAGGGGTAAGGGGTGAGGGTATCAGTATCGGTATTTGAATTTGAACTACTTGAAACTGGACGCTGGATGCTGGACGCTCTCAACACACTGTTGGCCCGGGCGATGGTGTATTGCAGATAGGGAGCGCTATTGCCGTCTAGGCTGAGGGCTTTGTCCTTATTAAAGGTAATGTTGCTGAGGCGGTTTTGGGATAAATCGTTATACTTTAGCGCTCCGATGGCAACTTTTTGGGCAATAGCCTGGCGCTGATCGGCGGCTAGATTGGGAGACTTGTCCGCAACGATTTGACCGGCTTTATCCTGCAGCTCTTTGACCAGTTCCCGCAACCAAACCGTCTCCCCTTTTCGGGTTGATAGTTTTTTGCCGGAGCTGCCCAAGAATAATCCATGACCGACGTGCACCACTTGACCGGGCTTAACCCAGCCCATGGCTTCGGCAATGGCGATAATGCGCTGGAAGTAGAACTGCTGCTCGTTGCCGATTTCGATAATTAATTTATCGAGCTGATAGTGCTTAAAGCGATAGCGGATGCCGGCCAAGTCGCGGGTGTCGTACGAGGAGGCCCCATCACTTTTGCGAATAATAACCGGAGGATCCTGAGGTTTGGCTCCTGGCGGAAAAATAACCAAGGCGCCTTGGCTTTCTTGAGCCAAGCCAGCCTCAATACATTCCTGAATAACCTCTTTAAGGTACGGCTCATAAAATGACTCGCCTAGCATGACGTCGAACCGAACATTAAACTGTTGGTAGAGCTGGCTAAAGTCGGCCATGCTTAAGTCGGATAATTTCTGCCACAGCTGGCGTACGTGCGGATCACCATCTTCTAATTTTTTAAAATATGCTCTGGCGGCCTCTTGCAGTTCTGGTTTATCTTTGGTCTCCTCGTTGATGCGGACATACAATTTAAATAGCTCAGGAATAGGGTCAGCTTCAATCTGATCCCAGTCGCCCCATTGTTCAACGGCATAAGCCAGCTTGCCGTATTGCGTGCCCCAGTCGCCAAGATGATTATCGCGAATTACGTGATAGCCGAGAAAGTTATATATGTTAGCCAGACTGTCGCCGATAATAGTCGAGCGTAAATGGCCGACGTTGAATGGCTTGGCAATATTGGGTGACGAATATTCGACCATAATATTGCGCCCTTGGCCAGGTTGATCGGGGTGAAGATTAATTGGCTGATTAAATGCCGCCGCTTGATTGAGCAAGGCTTGGTCGCTTAGCGTAAGATTAATAAATCCTGGCGTGACTACCTGGATATTGCTAAGTAAAGCGGCTAGTTCCTGGTCTTGCTTGAGCGTATCGACTAGCTGGTTAGCAATCTGCATGGGCGATTGATGGAGCTGTTTGGCCAAGGACATGGCTATATTAACGGCGTAATCACCATGGTCGGGGTTAGCCGGAATGTCCAACTTAATAATTGGCTTGGCCTGAGCAAATAGCTGGTCAGCTGATTGTTGAATGCGCTGCTGGATTGTCTGATAGATCATAGGGGTCCATTATACTGTATTCTGTCTATTTACGGCGTTTAACTGCCGCGACGGATATACCAGAGCGATTAACGGTTATGGCAATGCGGCCATCCTGATCGGTGCGCCATATCTGGCTACCAACGGCCTTCAACTGTTTTAGGGTTGAAGGAGCGGGGTGCCCATAAGTGTTGTGAGCGCCGACTGAGATAGCGCTAATGTATGGATGAAGCTGTTGCAGAAAATGAGTGTCCATACCTGTGGCCGAGCCATGGTGAGCGACTTTGAGGAGGTCGATCGGCTGAGCATCGCCAAAGCGGGCCAACTGCTGGTCGATGTTAGCGCCGGCGTCGGCAGTAAAGAGAGCGCTAAAATCGTAGAATGTCAGCCGGCAAACTTGTGCTACATCATTAAGATCTTTAACCTCATTCCAAGCGGCGTTGGATGCCGGCCAAAGGCTACTTATAACGACTCCGTCATCCGTGCTTAACTTGTCTCCCCTTAGAAAGTACCTTTTAGGGGTGTTTTTTTGTTCAACTTGTTTCAGTATGCTTTTGTAGGAATCAATATCTGCTGTAGCTGGGGTGTATAACAGTTGTTTGACGACAAATCGCTGTAAAACGGCTGCTAAACCGGTAACGTGATCAGCCTGGGGATGAGTGGGGATAATGACGTCTATTTGGCGATGCCAAAATGGCAAGACTTGGTCGAGCTGGTCAATGACTGATTGGTCTGGACCGCCATCAATGAGGATGGTGTGATGGTGAGGAGTTTGAATGAGAATACTGTCACCTTGGCCGATATCTAGCACATCTATTTCGAGCTGAGGTCCATAGTTGGTTACTGGGACAAATAGCCAGACTGCTGCAACAAGCGCCCAGATGGATGCTTTAGGCTTGAGTTTCATGACGAGGCATTCTCCAAATGCAAACCAGAAGTAGAGCGTAATATAGGACCATTAACCAGGGTTGCGGCTGAATATTGACTGAGGCTAAGGGTAGTTTAGCTGAAGTGAGAATAGCGTGCTTGATATACCACAGACTTGGCTCAACTACCCACGCTGCGATAGGGCCAAGTTGACCGAAGATGAGGATGGTAGGGATGATGATGGCGCCAATAAGCATGACCCATGGCACAAGCCATAGGACGGCTAGATTGGCAACCATGCCGAATACCGAGATGCTTCCAAACGTAACAGCAATAACCGGAAAGGTAAAGGCTTGAGCAGCAATGGTGGTAGTAACAGGCTCCTGCAACCAAAGCGGCCACCGACATAAGGCCCGGGCGATTATTGGTTGAACCAAAATGACACCCAGGGTAGCGGCAAATGAGAGCTGAAACGATATATCAAATAACCAGAGCGGGTTAATGGCCAGCATGACCGCTGCAGTTAGCCATAACAATTGCAGTGCTTGTTTTTGCCGGCCAACCACTTGGGCCAAGATGGCGATACTAGCCATAATAGCGGCTCGGATAATGGATGGGTTAAAGCCAGACAGAGCGACATAAAATAGTAGGAGTGCTAAGGCGATACTAATAGAAGTTCTGCGCCTAAACTGGCTGGTTAGCTTAAGGACAGTGGCGATAATAATGGTGGCATTGTAGCCAGAAGCAACAATAATGTGAGAGGTGCTGGTGGCCTTGAGCGCGTCATTAAAGGGCTGGGAGAGTGGTTGCTGGATACCAAGGACTATGCCGAGGAGTAAGCCTGATTCATCTTTGGGTAGATAGCGGATAACTGATTGCTGGCAGAGGTCTTGAAGTCCGTAGACGGTCGCTAAGATGGGGTTAGCATGGTTTTGGTTTAGATTGGTGATGTGAGGCCACGACACAGTGCCAAAAACGTGGTGATTAATGAGGTATTGGCCATAGGAGTCCTGACTGTCGGCCGGCTTAAATGAGCCAGTTACGCGGATAGAGTCACCATACCTGACGTTAGTATATAGAGGAGTTTTAATTTGAACCTGTCCCGGCCAATATACAGCCTGGTCCGTGATAACGTGGTCAATCGTAACAATAAGGCTATCGTTTCGGTCAGTTGGATTACCGTTGACCCAGCCAGAGAGAGTGACCTTGTGAGGCGGCGGCTGGCTGGGGTTATTGACTGGCGGTTTGACGGCGATTGTCCGAGATAAAATAATCAGACTGACTGCAAGTAGGCTGGCGAGCGAGGCAACGGCGTATCGATGATGATTTTTGACAGCGATACCAACAGCCACCAAACTACTGCATACTAAGAGCCAAGTTGGCGGAGCGGCGATGTGGAGCCCTAGCCAGATAGCGGCGCTAATGGCTACAAAGCTAATGAGATACATGAGGTGCCTACAGACTAACTAGAGGGAGAATTTTGGCGCAGGTGTTTTGAGATCGAAAGATTTGTTTACTGCAAAGCTGATTAGTTGAGGTAAAGGGCCGGTTTTCTATGATGCGCTGAGCGTACGTCTCCCCTACTCCCGGAAGCGTGTCTAGTTGCGAAGCGGAGGCCGTGTTTAAGCTGATTTTGCCACCAACTTTAGTGTTGCCGCTACTTAAAGCAGTGACTGACGCGGCCTTACTGCTGGTGACTGCGGTTGAGGTGGAAGCCGTTGTTGATTGCCCTTTGGCGGGAATAAAGATTTTATCGCCATCCTGCACCTTAGCCGCTAGGTTAATACTCATGGCTACATAGTCAGTGTCCGCCATGTCAGTTAGCCCATCAGCCGCTCGAATAGCGTCCTCTACCCTATCGCCTTCCCGTAGCTCTTTTACACCCGGCTGTTTAACGGCGCCGCTGACATCGGCTTTTATGACAGCTTCATGAGCTTCAGACCTGCTAAGGGAAGCACCTTCCGTGCTCTGGGGCGCGGAGGTAAGGCTAATACCTTGAACTTGCGAAGTCGGATTGGTGGCCGGTTGAGGAATGAGATTAATGGCGATTATGCCTAGAATGCCTATTACGCAGACTACGCTTAGAGCAATGCCGCTATATCTGGCATATTTGCCGCATATTTGGATGGCAATTTGATGGTAGGCCTGTAGTTTTGAGATAATTTCAGCCTGTAGTCGATTCATTTTGGGTTTCCTTTGGCTATTGGCCAGGTTATACGCTTCCTTTTTGCATAATGCAACAAGTAAGCACAGATCTATGGGCTTTTATGGCTTGTTTGACGCTGAGAAATAGTGCATAACGAGGGCCGACAAGATGAAATATTTTTTATCACTTTTTACTTCTATCTGCCATGTATTGGACATGCTATATATTGAATCTTATATATAAATGATATTTATGTTGTTGCGACAGGAATGAGCTCGTTTTTGTTGTTATACTTCCTACACACTGAGTATTCTCCTGCTGCAGGTAGGAATAACTACGTGCATGCTATCTCATCTGCAAGCAGTATTATTGTTGTGATTTCAACATCTGCTTACAAATAGAGGTATGGATTACGCTAACTCGACTGCGTTTTTTATTTATTATGAGGAAGATATTGGGATTTGAATGGGTATAGAAAGTTACTCTACTTATTTATTTAAACCCTTGCGACAACAAATACTTCTGCCAAGATAATTTCATCCAGACCTGATAGACTCTAAACAGCTCCCATAGGCCACGGCGCTTAAACTCTCTGACGATAACACCGCCTTGATGAGGATGTCTGAGGTGACGTGGTAAGTGCGAGCCAAATCCATGAATATAATGGACTAGCTCATGAGCAATTACTTGCTGAATAATGTAATCGGGGACTTGCGGATCAGCTAATAAGCCTGAAATAACAATGTGAGCATATTGCTGTTGTGACGGGGCGTTGGTCGGGCGCAATATGATAGAGCCAAGACGACGATAGGTGCGGCGACCAAAGTTAATTCTTATCGGTGTAACTTGGTCTATGTCAGAAAAGTGGCTAGCCCAAATAGATTGGACCTGTTGTTCTAGCCATTGGTTGGTTCTCAACATAGTCTACTGCTAGTTAGCAATAATGTTTAGCACTCTGCCAGGCACATAAATATGGCGGCGCACTTGCTTGTCATCCAGCTGGCGAACAATCGATGGCATAGTTAGGGCCCGTTCGAGAACTTGTTGTTCATTATTTATATCGACATTTTGCAAGACACCACGGAATTTTCCGTTCACTTGGACCGTTATAGCACTCTCTTTACTAGACTGCATCTGAGATACATCCTCTTTTGGCCATTTTTGTTTATGTATACTATCACTATTTCCAGTCAACTGCCACAGCTCTTCAGTTATGAATGGCGCGAATGGAGCTAAAGTGATAAGGAAGGTCTGCCAATCCAATTTGTTAACCCGGTCAGCCTTAGTTACTGAGTTGAGAGTTTTCATCAGTTGTGCAATTGCAGTGTTAAACTTAAAGTCTTGAACGTCTTGACCGACTTTGTTGATTGCTTGGTTAATAGCCATTTTTACGTCTGCCGAGCTTTCTAGGGCCCAATTTGCGGACCGTTTTTCTTGCTCCTGCCAGACTCGTTGGAGAAAGCGAGCCACCCCATGGATTCCAGTTAACTGCCATGGGCCACCTTGATCGTATGGGCCCAAAAAGGCTAACTGCATGCGGACGGCGTCGGCCCCGAACTGCTCGACTAAATCATCGGGGTTAACCACGTTACCTTTAGACTTGGACATTTTTTGATGGTCGGGACCAAGGATCATGCCTTGATGTCGCAATTTGCTAAAAGGTTCATCGATAGATAGGTAGCCCATATCTCTGAGAGCTTTGGTGAAGAAGCGTGAATAGAGCAAGTGTAGAACAGTGTGCTCTGCACCACCGACATATATATCAACTGGCATCCATTGGCTGGTCTTTTTCGGATTAAAGGCTTGGGCCTTATTGTGTGGATCGGCGTAGCGGAGGAAGTACCAGCTGGAATCGACAAACGTATCTAGCGTCTCAGCCACGCGCTGTGCAGCCCCCTTACACTGTGGACACTGTACGTTTATAAAGTCACTATTGGTAGCCAGAGGGGCCTTGCCTTTAGGCATAAAATCAACATCTTTAGGCAAGACAACGGGTAAATCTGATTCAGGTACCGGGACTAAGCCACAGCTCGGGCAGTCAATCATCGGAATTGGAGCACCCCAATATCGTTGACGAGAAACTAACCAATCCCGCAGCTTATACGTAGTTTGACTTTTGCCGGCCTCCATTTTGACCAGCTCTTCGATGATAGCTTGGCGAGCTACTTGGCTAGGTTGACCATTAAATTGCTGGCTATTAATTAATACCCCCTCGCCACCAAAAGGGGTATCCTCCTTGGTATCAATAACGGAGATGATGGGTAGATTAAACTTGTGCGCAAAATCGTTGTCCCGCTTGTCGTGGGCAGGCACTCCCATAACTGCACCGGTTCCATAGGAGGCTAAGACATAATCAGCTACCCAAATGGGAATGAGTTGCTGCGTAAGAGGGTGAATGGCATAGCTGCCGGTAAATACACCGGTTTTGTGGTCAGCATTAGCTAAGCGTTGACGTTCGGTATATCGCTGAGTTTTGGTGAGGTACTTTTGTACTCGATCCGCATTGTCTGAGGTAGTAACTTTTGTCACTAGACTATGCTCTGGTGCTAAAACAAGATAGCTAACTCCATACAAGGTATCTGGTCTAGTACTAAATACTGAGATATCTTCTGCTTGTCGCTCTGTACTACTTTCTGCCAACTTAACTTTGAAGTTAATTATGGCTCCTTCAGACTTGCCAATCCAATTCCGCTGCATTAGCTTGGTAGTGCTTGGCCAGTCTAGCTTGTCCAAGTCCGTCAGTAGTTGATCGGCATAGTCGGTAATCTTGAAGAACCACTGCTCAAGGTCTTTTTGTACGACCGGATTATCGCAGCGCCAGCATAGACCATCAATAACCTGTTCGTTGGCTAAGACGGTCTGATCATACTCGCACCAGTTAACGCTGGCTTTTTTACGATAGGCCAAGCCTTTTTCGTACAGTTTAAGAAACATCCATTGCGTCCATTTGTAGTACTCCGGATCACTGGTATTGACTGTTCTGGTCATATCGAAGCCTATACCGGTTAGAGTAAATTGCTTTAACATGCTGGCAATATTTTGCTGGGTCCAATCGTTAGGGTCGAGATTGCGCTTGATAGCCGCATTCTCGGCTGGAAGGCCGAAAGCATCAAACCCGATTGGGTGCATGACATTTTTGCCGTTCATGCGCTGATAGCGAGCATGAATATCTGGTGGCGTAAAAGCATACCAGTGGCCTATGTGAAGGTCACCCGAAGGGTATGGAAACATATCTAAGGCGTAATACTTAGCTTTAGACGAATTTTCGTCAGCTTGGTATAGTGAGTCGTTTTGCCACTTTTTGGCCCATTTAGATTCAATTTTGGCGTGGTCATAGGTAGACATATGGCGGTTATTATAAATCAAGTCTAGCTTAAGGGCAATATCTGAAGTAGCTACGTTTCTGGGTATAGTTAGTATCATTCTTCATAGATGTCTTAATAAAACATATCATTATACCGGCGTTGTTCTTTTTTTTAGTCTAATTAGATGATGTTAGACTTTGTCTTTTATCTTTTCTGAACGCTATCTTATTTCATTTTGAATACTTTTATTGCTCTATACTTATCCTTTTCCTGTCTTTAAAGTAATATCTACCTACTTTCTGTATTAATTATCACTATTTTGAAGAAATTTTCGTAAGGTATTTTTTTACATTTATTACGGTATAACGTCGTTGTCGTTTTTTAGGCAAGTATAGTTGATTTTATACGGTTGAGCCCCCTCATGCCACGTGAAAATATGGACGATATTGCCACAGAGCCATAGATGCGCTATACTACGGCAGTTATGAAGAAACTACTACTGTTTCTTCAGATACGGTTAGGGGCCCTTAGCTTAGTTGGTAGAGCGCTTCCATGGCATGGAAGAGGTCAGGAGTTCGAATCTCCTAGGGTCCACCAGAAGTGTGCGTATGAAATTGCTCGTGTTCACACCCTTGGTTTGGTAGTCCTATCACTGCTTAACTTTCCCCTACTCACTGAACGGAGAAGTGTCTGGTTATACTCTATTGCCGGTTTGACTGTCCTTTTCTATACCAATCTAGCCCTCCTCAAGGCTCTAGAATATTCGAAGGAGTGCACCTTAGCTGTGAACGTCGAATATTTTGCTGGACACATAATGACTTTAAACAGACTCTGTGTCGCCGCTAGTCGGTTGGTTTAATCGCTAATTTTTGATTAGAAGCACTTTAGGTAGCATTTTTGCTTTTGTAGCAGTCTATTTGTTGTCTTCTATCACTCGTATGCCTAACTTGCTATTTCGTTTAGCTCTATTAGTGTTTTTTCTTTCTGTATCAGCTTATTCTCACTTCTCTATATTTGCTTTGTGCCTATGACGTCTATGCTTAGTGTATAACCGACGTTGTCTACTTTTAATCAACTCTTTTGATTGCTGAATCGATTCCAAAACATACACAGGCTACCTTGCGTGTCATAGTTCTGTGGCGGCGATAAAACCCGTGCGTAATCTAGGCCAAATGATTATCCAAAACAGATGGCCACGTCGTTTTTACTCCTCCAGTCAGAGACTGACTTACGCTCAATCACAGCTATAACACAGAGTTTTGAATGATTTATGTTATTTATTTTTAGCAGTAGCTTGAGAACGGGTTCTTCGCTGTTGGCGATTAGCGCAGTGATTGCTTGAAGAATGCTTTATGGTCGCCTGAAGTAACTTTGGTGGACCTGAGGAGATTCGAACTCCTGACTTCTACAATGCGAATGTAGCGCTCTACCAACTGAGCTACAGGCCCGTACAGTGTTCTTTTGTAAAGAGATCTTGGTTGGCGGCTTAGAGAGTAAGTTGAGCTCAACTTCGGCACAAAAACTTTGACCAGGTCGTCGATGGGTTATTTTCGGACATGATTGTACTACAGCTGTCGCCGTTTCGTAAACCGCTGCGGTAGATCCTCCAAAGTATAAACCCTGGGTTTTGGCTCGTCCTCCACTATACTCTCCTTTTGTTGCTCTTCTTTTATTATTGCTAACGACTCTATAAATAGCTTTTCATGATTTTCTTCAGACAAAATAGTGCACGGAATCACTCTGTTGCATACTTTGCTAAACTTTTTTACAACGTTATTGATAGTTTTTTGGTCAACGAGGTCTGACTTAGTTAGGATAATAATAGTTGGCTTTTGTGGCAGATCGCGGCTAAAAGCAGCTAGCTCATTATTAATACTTGCGTAGCGATCCATAGCGTCTTCCTCGTCTGGATCAAGGCTAATTAAATGCCAGAGGACTTTGGTTCTTTCGATATGTCTAAGGAATTGATCACCTAACCCCTTTCCTTGACTAGCTCCTTCGATAAGCCCAGGGATATCAGCAATGACAATTTCTTGATCATGATATGTGGCAACGCCTAAGTTTGGTTGAAGTGTTGTAAATGGATAGTTGCCAATCTTAGGACTAGCAGTGGTGAGGGCGTCTAGCAAGCTAGACTTACCAGCGTTTGGTAGCCCTACCAACCCGATATCTGCAAGCAGTTTTAATTCTAATTCGCACTCAAATGCCTCCCCTGGTTGTCCAGGAGTAGATTTTGTAGGCCTCTGTTGTGTGGACGTGGGGAATCTAGCATTACCTTTACCACCTGCCCCACCTTTAGCAATGGTTATTGACTGCCCTTTAGTGGAAAGGTCATATGTTTTTGCTATTCCTTGCTCGTCTCGAACCGAAATAAGTGTTCCTATGGGCACTTTAACAATAATATCTTCCCCACTTTTACCCTGTTTATTATTCTTGCCGCCCTTTTGACCATCTGGAGCACTAAATTTTTTAGTGTAACGGAAGTGATACAGGGTATTTAAGTTGCTGTCAGCTTGAAAGATGACGGAACCACCTCGGCCACCGTCGCCACCGTCAGGACCGCCCTTAGGGACATATTTTTCGTGGCGAAAAGAAACGGTACCATCTCCGCCTTTACCACCAGCTATAGTGACTGAAGCTTCGTCAATAAATGAAGGCATAGGTGTGCATTATACCCTAGTATGTCTAATTATCAATAACTAATGAGAGGTGATAATTATCTCAGAGAACTGAAATAGGATTAACCACTTTATGATTATACTCAACCATAAAGTGAAGGTGGATGCCGAAGGCACGGCCCGTTTCTCCGGTGATGCCGATTTGGGTGCCTTGGGTAACATTCTGGCCAACTGAGGCCATAATCTTGCTCATGTGGGCATACATGGTGATGTAGCCATTACCATGATCGATCCAGACGCTATTGCCGCCACCGCCAGCCCACCAGCCTGCAAAGGTTACTTTTCCAGAGGCAGCGGCGACAATTGGCGCCGACTTCCCTCGATTGCCAATGTCAATACCATTATGATAGTAGCTAAAGTATTGAGTAACTTCGCCTGGAACTGGCCAAATAAACTGGCCATTACCTTTTTGAATAAATCCACCAGAGCTTTGTGCGTACTTTGACGTTTGCGGCGCTGGCGTTGGGGTAGCCTTAGGAATCTCAGCTCCTGGAATAACTAGTTTTTGATCTTTTTTGACCTCGTAGGGCTCGTCTAACCAGTTAACATCGACAATAGCTTGAGCTGGCACTTTCCACTTATCAGCGATAGACTGTAAAGTTTCGCCTGTCTTGACGGTATAAAGCACACCCGACACAGGCAGAATGGTTAGATTTTGTCCTGGCGTTACCAAATCTTGATTGCTAAGGTTGTTTACGTAGCGAAGAGAGTCAACGGAGACGTTGTAGGACTTAGCAATGGTCTCAAGGTTCTCGCCTTTAGCTACGCTGTGAGTAATAACCGAGTCACGCAACCTATCACTCGGAATTGTTGTTTGCAAATCTGCGCTATCAACCATAATGTCATTAGTGACGAGAGTTGCTGCTTGGTTCACAGATGTTTTAGCTGCCTTTACCTCCGGGACTAATGAATCGTTGGTTATTTGCTGGCTAACTATGCCATTGTGGCCGAAGAGTAAACCGCTAATACCTATAACGGCTGTTAGGCCACCTACGCCAAAAGGGGAAAATGGTCGGCCTAATTGGCTGTTTCTGGACCGGATGGAAGTTATGGCCAGCTGCTTAGCATGTTCTACAGCATAGCCTGCCTGGTAAATAGATTTACCACCAGCGTGTAGGCTCTGGGCGCATAAGTGGCCTGTCCAAGATAGAACATCCTGGCTAAATAATTTAGGATTTAGAGATATATCTGATTGGGTGTAATTGAGAGGATCGCTCATGGGAGATGGCAGTGATTGAGCTGTACCTAGCTATAATAGCAGAATAGTTGCATGATGTGAAATTAACCTTGCATGTGCTACTTTACACGCTTTTGTGTAATGTGGCAAGGAAGCTGCTATTTGTATCTGTTTTCTGAAGGCGATCCAGAATTAGTTCGGTTGATTCCTGTCCTTGTCCCAAAGTTTCAATCATGCGGCGCATACGCCAGACAAGCTTAAGATCGTCAGCGGTAAAGAGCAGTTCTTCGTGGCGCGTGCCAGAGCGAGTAACGTCGATAGATGGGTAGACCCGACGTTCGGCTAATCGGCGATCAAGATGTAGCTCCATGTTACCCGTCCCCTTGAACTCTTCATAAATCAGATCGTCCATGCGAGATCCAGTATCAATCAAGGCTGTGGCGATAATGGTTAAGCTGCCACCATTTTCAACGTTGCGGGCGGCGCCGAAGAAGCGCTTGGGAGGATACAGGGCGGCGGGGTCAAAACCACCTGAGAGCGTCCGCCCTGACGGGGGGATGGCTAAGTTGTAAGCCCTAGCGAGACGCGTAATGCTATCGAGTAAAATAACTACATCTTCACCAAGCTCCACGGCTCGCTTGGCCTTCTCTAGGGCTAGTTCGGCCACTTTAACTTGATTTTCGGATGGTTCATCAAAGTTAGAGGCAAACACCTCGCCATTAACGCTACGAGAGATATCGGTTACCTCTTCTGGTCGCTCGCCAATAAGCACAACCATAATTTTAATGTCTTTATAGTTAGTGGTAATACCGTTGGCAATGTCTTTGATAAGGTAGGTTTTACCAGCTTTTGGTTGGGCGACGATCATGCCGCGCTGGCCTCGGCCGATTGGAGAAACGAGGTCTAATAAACGAGTTGAAATGATTTCTTTGGTAGTTTCTAATTTGATTTGATTATCGGGATAAATGGGAGTTAAGCGCTCAAAGCGAGGACGGTTAGCCACCTCTTCTAACGAGCGACCGTTAATAGAATCTACTTTTAATAAGCCAAAATACTTTTCATTTTCTTTTGGCTTGCGAGCCATACCAGCAACATTGTCCCCTACCCTGAGGTCGAAGCGGCGAATTTGGGCTGATGAGACATATACATCGCCATAGTTGGCAATTAGGCCGTCTTGGCGAAGAAAGCCATAGCCGTCGTTCATCATATCCAAAATACCGCCAACTTCCACAGCGTCGTTTAAGGCAGCTGCTTGGTCCGCAGGATCGCTGTTTGTAGCTACGGGTTTAACTGCTTTAGCGTTTTTATTTTGGTTCGAACGATTGTAGCGGCGAGGCTTGCTGGCGTTCGGTTTATATTCTGATTGAGCAGTAGGCATACGGGTTTGGAAAATAGTGGGATTCTACTTATAGCTGTTTATTAGTGCGATTGGCACGACGGCTAAAGTAAGTGTTTTATTGGATTAAATAATGGGATAGCTTGCGATTTAGAACTTTCTACGGGGATATGTGGTGATACAGTATCAGGCCCTTACTAGAGTTGTCAAGTAATTAACCGCTCTAGTAAGGGATTGGCACTGCCCCTACCAACCCCTTGGTTGTTTTATACCATACTTGATTTGTCTTGTCAATCTTATAGTATATTTTTGGCTTATTTTTGCGTACCTTATAGTTATTTGCCTTAAAATTATCTGTAGTAGACTATGCCTGACCAGGTCATGTGGATAACTTTGGGATAAGTTTTAAGGAGCATTGGTTGAGTCGCTGTTCGTTATTTGATTGCGTAATTCGAACAGCGTATTCTCATTCGCTTGCACGTTTGTTTGGACGGACAAGATTTTTAGGTCGTGGGAAGAGATAGTAAGCTATTTAAAAGCTTGCTGGATGGCTTGAGCGAGAGTTGGGGCAGAATCGGCGCTGATACAGTGGTTGTAGCCAAGTTTTTTGGCTTGGTCGAGGCGCTTTTGCTGACCTAGGACGGGTTTTACTTGACCAGATAGGCTGACTTCACCAAAGACGACAGTTTTGGGAGGAAGCGGAGTGTCTTTTATGGAGGAGATAAGGGCTAAGCAAACGGCCAAATCGAGGGCAGTCTCTTTTATTTTTAGACCACCAGCCAGGTTGGTGTAGACGTCTTGATTGCCCAAGTTAATCTTGGTGCGCTTGGTTAATACGGCGATAAGCATGAGTAAGCGATTGTAATCCATGCCATTGGAAGTGCGCCTAGGTAGCCCAAAACTGGTTGGAGTAGTTAGAGCTTGAACTTCTAGCAAAACAGGGCGAACTCCCTCCATACTAACGGTGATGACAGAGCCGGAAGTGGCGGCATATCCTGCGGCTAAGAGTCCAGAGGGATCGGTTACTTCGCGCATGCCAGCTTCGGCCAACTCAAATAGACCAACTTCGTGAACTGGGCCAAAGCGATTTTTAATACCCCGGACTAAGCGAGTCATGGATAGTGCTTCGCCTTCTACGTATATGACTGTATCAACGACGTGCTCAAGCACTTTAGGACCAGCAATGGTCCCCTCTTTGGTAACGTGGCTGACAATAATAATGGGGATATTTTGCGACTTGGCAGCGTGAACAAGGCGGTTGGCGCACTCTCTGACCTGGCCAACTGACCCAGGTACTCCATCTAGATCATCGGTACTGATGGTCTGTATAGAGTCAATAATCACTAGCGGTGGTTGAGTTTGCTGCATGGCCACCAGAGCCTGATCGACGTTGTTGGTTGAAAGAAGGGTGACAGTATCCAGACCTTTACCGAGACGGTCGGCTCGCGATTTAACTTGATGGGCAGACTCTTCAGCAGTGACGTATAGTCCGCCAATAGTTACGGCGACTTGTAGCAGCAGAGTGGATTTACCAATACCGGGCTCGCCGCCGACCAAAGTGACTGATCCGAGCAATAAGCCACCACCTAGCACGCGGTCTAGCTCTTCAAAGCCAGTGCTTAGACGTTTACCGGCTTGAGTAGCTACTTTATCCAAGCGGACTAAGCTATCAGGATTAAAGGAGCTTTTGGCTGCAGAAGTCGCCGATGATTTGCTACGGTTTACTTCGACCAGGCTATTCCAGGCGCCACAACTATGACATCGACCTTCCCATTTAGGAGACTCAGCCGCACATTGCTGACAGACGTAGAGAGTTTGTGATTTGGCCATACTGTTTATGCAGGTACTTTTGCTTTGGTTTTGGTAGCAGTCGGCAGTTTTACCGGTTTTACTTTGATCGCGATAGCCTCCTGCTCTAGGTAAACATTTATCACTTGTCCAGGCTTAATGCTACCATCTAAAATTTTGTCTGTAATGGCGTCTTCGACTTGGCGCTCAATAACTCGTTGCATGGGTCGCACTCCCATGTCTTGACTGATACCATGCTGACTGAGATGTTCGAAGACGTCAGGACTCACCTTTAGCTTTATGCGCTTAGTTTTAAGTCTTTGTTCAACATCTTTAAACATAATTTTGGCAATCTGCCGAGCCTGACTACTGCTTAGACTGTGATAGATTACAATGCCGGTTAAGCGGTTAAGGAATTCTGGTCTAAAATTGTCTTTGAGATTTTCCATAACTCGTTCGTACATGGCAGGATCGGCTTGATGATCGGCTTGCTCCTGCAGCTCGGCCATGGATCCGCCCAGACTGAAGCCAATGTGCCCCTTCTGGCCAAAGAACTCTGCTCCCAAGTTGGAGGTAAAGACAATAATAGTATTGCGAAAGTCTATACTGCGACCTTTGGCATCAATCAGTTCCCCATCCTCCAATATCTGCAACATGAGGTTAAAGATATCTGGGTGAGCTTTTTCTATTTCGTCAAAAAGTACGACGGAATAAGGTCGACGACGAACCATTTCGGTTAGCTTGCCGCCCTCTTCATATCCAACGTACCCGGCTGGCGATCCGATGAGGTTAGAGACAGAATAACGCTCCATGTACTCTGACATATTCAACTTTATTAAAGACTCTTCTCCGCCAAACATAGCCTCAGCCAAAGCTCTCGCCGTCTCCGTCTTACCTACTCCGCTTGGACCGAGGAACATAAATGAAGCAATAGGCCGCTTTTGGCTAGAAAGACCAACCCGAGATCGGCGCAATGATCGACTAACGAGATTAATTGCCTCAGTCTGGCCAATAATGCGTTGGTGTAGCTGATTTTCTAGATTAATGAGTGTTTGAGCCTCAGTATCGGTTAGTTCCTGAGTTGGGATTTGAAGCCAGTTAGATAAGACGTCGGCGATATCCTGTTTCTTGACGGCTGGCAGGCTTCGACGGGCGGGTATTTTGGTGCTGGCAGACTTTTTATCTAGCCGTTGACGAAGCTGTTGCTCTTTTTGTCTTAGAGAGAAGGCTTGATCATACTCTTGTTGCTCAATTGCTTTTTCCTTAGCGGCAATAATTTGATCGAGTTGGTATTGTAATTTAGTGCTAACGTCCTCTTTTTTAGCGCGGACTATTTTGACGTACGAAGCAGCTTCATCAATAAGATCTATGGCAGCGTCGGGCAATTTTCTCTCAGTGATGTAGCGGTGAGCGAGACTGGCTGCTAACTCCAAAGCGCCGCGATCATACCTCACACCGTGGTATTTTTCATACATCTTCCCAACGTGGTGAAGAATCTTAGTGGCTTGCTCTAAATCTGGCTCTTCTACGGTGATTGGCTGAAAACGACGAGTTAGGGCAGAATCTTCTTCGATATACTCGCGATACTCATCAAAGGTGGTGGCGCCGATGGTTTGGATTTCGCCCTTGGCTAGTAATGGTTTTAAGATATTGGCGGCGTCTAGGCTACCAGCAGCAGAGCCAGCCCCCAAGAGGGTGTGAATCTCGTCGATGAAGAGGATGATGTGACCATCTTGCTGAATTTCCTGTAAGAGGCGCATCATGCGCTCTTCAAAATCTCCACGAAACTTTGTGCCGGCTACTAGAGAGCCTATACTGAGTGATAGCACTTTCTTGTCAAGAATGCCAGTAGGGACTTGTCTAGCATAGATTTTCTGAGCTAGACCTTCAACGATTGCTGTTTTGCCTACTCCTGCCTCGCCCAGCAGGATGGGGTTATTTTTAGTCCGCCGAGATAGGGTTTGGATGACCCGTTGGATCTCTGTGTCTCGACCGATGACTGGATCTAGCTTGCCCATGGATGCTTCTTTGGTTAGATCGCGACCATATGTTTCTAATAGGCTAGATTCCATAAGGTCTAGCTTGCCAGCAGTTTTGACAGGAATGTCCAGAATACCCGACATTTCATTTACTTTTAAGCGAAGCTCCTCTGGATCGACCTGACTATTTAACAGTATTTGGGCTGCTAAGCTTCGGTCTAGGCTGATAATTCCCAACAGTAGGTGCTCTGTGCCAACATAGGTTGAGCCGGTGTCGACGGCTTCTTCGAAAGAATATTGAATAACTGTGCGCAGCTCATCTTCTAAGCCTTGCGTTTTCGTTTCTTGGCGCTGTTTATAAATTACTCGATTGCATATCTCACCAACTTTGGCGATATCTACATCCATATCTTTGAGGACGCGACAGGCCATTGAGTCAGGCTGCTGAGTAAGCGCTAGCAGTAAATGGTGGGTAGCCACGAATGACCGAGCTTCGGTTCGTGCGATAATTTGAGATTTAATTAGGGCGTCTTTAGCGTTTTGGCTAAAGCGCTGTAGAATGCTTTTCATAGTCTTCCTCCGTTATCACTCAATGTAATAGAGCGACAGAGTAGCTGATTTTTGCCTTTATACCAGCTACTCTGCAAATTTCAATGTCGGGCCTACCTCTTAATCGAGAGAAACGTTTAGGCGGTGAGCATTTTCGTCAATTTCGGCAATACTTAGCTCCACTTCATCGCCAACTTTTAACTTGGCGGCGTCTTCTGACTTAAGTAGTCCTTCAACTTTACCAACAGTCACGATAACTCCATACGATGTAATTTTGCTGACTGTCGCAGCTACCTTTTGACCAACGTTATATTCGGATACTAATTTGCTCCACGGGTCAGGGGTAAGCTGTTTGATAGACAGGTTAATTTTACCGTTTACTTGGTCTAGCTCGATAATTTTTACCTGAATCTTCTGCCCCTGAGGGTATTGGGTGGTAAAGTCGGCGTTCTTGTCCCAACTAACTTCTGAAGCATGAACTAAACCTTCAGCGCCGCTTTCGAGTTCGACAATAATACCAAATGGCATGGTGCGACTGACGGTAGCATCGACTACATCGCCGATATTTAACGTAGCCATAAGAGCGTTTTTGCGCTCTCTATCTGCTTCTTGTTGAGCCTTCTTTTCTGACAAGATTAACCGATTAGCCTTTTGGTCAGCCTCGATTACAACAGCCTGCAACTCTTGGCCAATAAGTGCGTTTAATTCATCCGCAACCTCTTGAGGAGTGGCAGTGCGAGCTGGTCCTGAAGACAGGTGAGAAAATGGAATAAAACCGCGAATCTTCTGAGCATCAACAATCAAGCCGCCTTTGTTATGATCCAAGACTTTAACCGGAACGGCTGATTCATCTTGGGCCGACTTTTGCAAAATTGTCCACCGGCGCGCTTGAGCAGCTTTTTTGAGAGATAGCTGGATCTGGCCATGTTCGTTTTCGGCCGAAACAATATAAACAAGCAAGGTGTCGCCAGGCTTAAGATTTTCAATCATTTCAGACTCTTCGCGTGCCTCCGAAGATGAGATTACCCCTTCGGCTTTGGCGCCGACATCGACCAGTATTTCGCCTCGAACGATATCGATAACTGTCCCTTCGACCACCTCTCCTCTTTGAAGTGTTACAATTGGCTTCTCTTGGGCCAAAAGTTCCTCCATTGTTAAATTTTCTTGTTCTTTAACTGCTGTTTTACTTGACATATTTTAGTTACAGGCGTCCTGTTTTAAGTTTCAAGTTTTTGACAGGATTGCACACCCTATGCTCTGCTTGCCCCTTAAACCTTTAACCTGATTTTGCCTTTCTGAAAAAGATACCCACCTGATAGGCGGATTCGCTGACTATTATAGCGTAAAAAACCCGATACGGCAACGGGCAAGGGGGTTCTAGGTTCTAGGTTCTAGGAATGAATTATATATTTGCTATCTTTGATATCAACTGGAGAGCAGATTTCTCTGAGAAGCGCATAACCTAAGCTAGCGGTATACCTACAAGGCTTTTTATAGCGATCCCCAAGGATCATCGAATAGTATGAAATTATTTTTGAGTTCTCAAGGAATTCCGGATAGCCTGCGTGAGCAGTTTTTGGCTTTGTTTGCTAAACCCGCGAGCGGTGTAAAGCTGGCTTATATTACTGGCGCAGCGGAGGTGTATTCTGACGAGGAAAGGAAGGGTTGGTATACTGAAGCAATTGAGGATGTACGAGCTACTGGGGTGCATTTCACATTTTTGCGACTGCAAGATTTTGCGGGCAATACGGCTGGACTAAAACAAGAGCTAGAGCAGTTTGATGGCGTATGGCTAAGCGGTGGAAATGCACACTATCTTAGATATCAAATGAAAGTATCCAGTTTTGATGAACTTATTTGTTCTTTACTTGAACATGACTTTGTCTACGCTGGCTATAGCGCTGGATCCATTGTAGCTGGACCGACTTTACAGTTTGTGGATGTAGATGGTGAGCCGCACCAGTAGCCAGAGATTATCAATCGATGATTAGGATTGATAAACACCATTATTGTGCCCCACTGCAACCAATCCGAGCGTGACGAATATCTAGCTGAGCTGATTAAGTGTTACCAGGCTAAGCAATATGCTTATACCCTACTAAATGATGACCAAGCTGTTGTAGTGAATGGCAGCTTATTTAGTGTACTACCTAGCTAGTCTGTTTCTCCTGACGGCTTAAACGTTTTTAAGATATTCTCGGCCTGATACGCTTCGGCGGTTTCGATGGCAAAGACGGGCAAGTCGGGGTAGCCAGCAGCAGCTACCTTTGCTTTAACCTCGGCCACTTTTGCATAGGGCACTTCTAGGTGGGTGAAGTTTGACATAAGGATGCTGTCTTGGGTCCTGACTTCATGGGTTTTAACGTGTTTCAGTTTAAATGTATTTTCAGCTCGGTTTATACCAATAACGATTGGATAATTACCGTTGATATCACTACCTTCTAAAAACGCCTCATTAATACTTTGACTGACAGATTCTTGATTAGATACGTGTTGGCGACTTAGTCTCCACCAGGGAAACTGCTCTTTAATGCTTTGTTGGTAGCGTTTAACGGCCTCGAGGCCGCCGCTTTTGACGAGGCTGTCTTGATTTTGCTGACCAGCGCTTTTTAATTCTGTGTTAACCCAAGCTTGGATTGGCACAATGAGGCTAGATTCTGACGGTCTACCTCTGCTATCACGGAATCTGTAGGCATAGTGCTGCGCAATATCTCTAATCATAGTTGTTGATACAGATGACTGCTGTGGGTTGCTGGCGTCAAAATTATCGAGGTGCTGGCTCATAATGCCTCCATCCTTAAGGATGCCATTAATCGTATCTTCTATTCTATCTAAGCTATATTCGGGCTGATCATATTGGCTCCGCTCTTCCTTCCATCGATAAATATAAGCGCCTGTGCCATGCCAGAGCTTGGTTGACTGCGCGACTTGGGCATACTCGGGTAGGTCTTGCCTATATTCAGCGGGAATATTGTCGAGATACTGCCTGGCTCTTTGGCTTAAAGCGCGCTCTAATGCCTCTGGGGCTGCATATTTCTCTGGCTGCGGATGCAATTTAATGTATTGGTCCAGGCTATACTCTTTGAATAACTTTTCTAGCCTCTTTTTATCTTCTATGTTTAAGTTTTGGCTGTAGTACTGAGGGATATTATTAATTTGATGTTGTTCAAGCGAAAGGGTGTGCATGTAGTTATTAATTTCTTGAGTATATCTCGCTTCATCGTTAGACAGTTGCTGGATAAACTGCCTTACTTTGGGCTCCGCCTCTTCTCGAGCCAACTGCCTACCGTATTGGTCTAACAAGTTTTGGTAATAATCTTTATTCAGACTTTTGCTATATTCTGGAGTTAGTGCGTCAAAATCTATATACTCACGCTCGTTTTGCTCTCTTAGCTGAACCTTATCGACCGCCTCCTGCGAAGGATGACTCGGCGAAGGCCAATCTTGATCAACTGATTGCTGGACTTTGTCATGAAATCTTTCCGCCGCAGTAAGCCCAATTTGACGACCTTCTTGACGCAGCTTATCGCCTACATCCTTTTCGTGCTTGGCAGAATGAAGGCGCGTTTTTTGCCCGTCTGGCATTTCTGCTGAGGAGTTACGGGGTAATTCACTCTGAAGCTGGCCTTCTGCTTCTGTAGCACCCGACTTCTCGTGGACTGGCGTATATGTAAATGTCGCTTGGTTTTCTGCGGAATCCTCTGAAGTAAGTTTATTTTCATCTTCGGGATTCGCGTTTTTGTCTTGCTTTTCTGCCTTACCCTGCATCTGCTTTGATGTCTTGGTCTCAGCAGATGACATCTGACTACTGGCTGGCGATTCAAGTTCTGACATGGTTGTCATAATACTACAGAATGATATAGCGGTGACGGTTGGAGCAACCCGCCTACTTTCCCTCTTTATTTGAGCGGCGGTGAAGCTATTTTGCTGGTATGAAGCGTCCGATGTGGAAGATACTTTCCCCACACTATAACGGCACCGGGTTAGAATGAGGTGCTGGATCCCAGATGCTTTGGCTGGATGATAGCTAAAAAGGGAGTTACGTAATTCGCGCTAATTAGTTGGAAAGATGATGCTGTCTCAGAAAGCTGGTTGGTTTGATGATTTTTAGGCCAGCTACATTGAGCTTGAGCAGCGTGTCGTCGGCAGTGATAAAATATCTAGCTTTAACTGATGTAGCAGAGGCCAGGTGGATGGCGTCAGGAGTAGTAATGTGATGATGGCGGCGGAGCTGGGCAGTGTGCAGGATAACCTCTTCAGAGATGTCGACCTTGGTCACGCTAAGTTGATTAAAGGTTTGGTAAAAGTCCTGGGCTTGTTCGTCGCTGAGATGAGAATTGGATAGCAATTCAGTTAGAGCAAGAGACGATATGAAGCCATCCAGGCGAGTTTGGGTAAGCTGGAGGATTTGTGTGGCAGCCTGGTGGAGCTGACCGCCTTCGATGGCGTAGATAAGAATGTTGGTGTCGATGGCAATTTTCATATGAGTTATTGATCGTTTCGGAATTGATTCTGAAACGAGGGAGCCTGAAACGAGTTCATGATGACAAGGCTAGCTGATTTATTCCTGCCATTCTTGTCGCTGCTGGCGAACATAGGTTGCAGGATTCTGCCCCCAGATCTGGCCATACTTATGCTGCAATTTGGCTAGTGGGTCTAATGGTTCGAGGATAATGTGTTCCGATGTCACTTTGATAGCCAGCCTTTGCCCGGCCGCAATGCCAAGCTTCTGACGAGCCGCTTTGGGGATGACTATCTGATATTTAGATGAGACTTTGGTGGTATCCATTGGTAAAGTATATCATAAAGTAAAGCGAACCCAACAACTTTACTTATGAATACTGTGGTTTACAAAGCATGGCCCCATTTTTGCGATTAGCCTGGACTAGATTGCCACATTGTTGGGCCGGAAACAGCGTGGCACGACTTGACCCTATTCAGGCTTAAAAGGGCATTAAAAGCAACTTTACACTTGGATGATACTTATAAAGTCGTTTACGAGTAGTTTTGGTCTTTTGGGCAGCTTAGAGGCTGTTTTAAGGTATGTTTGTGGGCAATTGACGGTAACAGCCCGTGTTTTTTTGTAGCTATCTGACTCTCACTCCTCATTGTCAGGCAATACCTACAGTTTGTGATGGGTTGCTAGTACTGCTAATTCTTGGATAAGTGATCCTCTGTAGCGAGAGCGATATGCGAATAATGGCAGTGTTGTCAAAGATTACACAGCTTATGGTGTCAGGTATTTGTATTTTACTTTTATGTGGCGGGGAGTTTGCTGGCAAGTAAAAAAAGAAAATCAGAAAAAAAAAGAAAATCAGAAAAAATCCCCGAGTGGAACTCGAAGGGTGGTTTCGAGTCCCGCTCGGGGATTTTAGAAATTTTAGCGAGAGAGTCCTGGCGATGACCTACTTTCCCAGGAAGTTGCCCTCCAAGTATCATCGGCGCTGCGAGCTTTCACGACTCTGTTCGGTAAGGGAAGAGGTGGAGCACCCGCGCTATCAATCACCAAGACACTCGCGCTAAAGTTAGGTTTTAGGTTACAGGTTTTAGGTTTATAGAGTGAATTATCTTAGAACTAACTTCTAGAACCTATCACCTAAAACCTAGAACCTGGTAGCGTAGCTACCCTAAAAACTGAAAAACAGATATAGGTAAATTACATCAAGGACCACCTTGTCGACGGATATCGCTACCCGATCGAACAAAGTATTTAAGGTAGACAAAAGTCTACGAATTATTAGTACCACTTGGCTAAACACGTTACCGTGCGTACACCTATGGCCTATCAACCTGGTAGTCTGCCAGGAATCTTAAAGGAAATCTCATCTTGTAGCCTGCTTCCCACTTAGATGCTTTCAGCGGTTATCAGAACCGAACGGTAGCTACCCAGCATCCTGCCGCTGACGCGACAACTGGTACACCAGAGGTTCGTTCATCCCGGTCCTCTCGTACTAGGGACAACCCTACTCAAATTTCCAACGCCTACACCGGATAGAGACCGAACTGTCTTACGACGTTCTGAACCCAGCTCGCGTGCCACTTTAATGGGCGAACAGCCCAACCCTTGGGAGCTTCTCCACCCCCAGGATGTGACGAGCCGACATCGAGGTGCCAAACCTTACCGTCGCTATGGACGCTTGGGTAAGATAAGCCTGTTATCCCCGGGGTAGCTTTTATCCATTAAGCTCCTGCGCTTCCACACGCCACAGGAGGATCACTAAGCCCTACTTTCGTACCTGCTCGAGTTGTGGCTCTCACAGTCAAGCCGGCTTGTACCTTTACGCTAACCGGTCGATTTCCATCCGACCTTAGCCGACCTTTGGGCACCTCCGTTACTCTTTAGGAGGTGACCGCCCCAGTCAAACTACCTGCCAGACATTGTCTTTCTGCCGGATCTACGGTCAGAAGTGAGAATCAAGATTTATAAAGGGTGCTCTTTCACCTTTCGCCGTACCTTGCGGTCGTGCTCACACCTAGCCTACACAGTATAAACCGGGATTCAATGCCAAGCTGTAGTAAAGCTCCACGGGGTCTTTTTGTCCTGGTGTAGGTAG
>CAZHWT010000018.1:0-25897 GCA_964536215.1 uncultured Candidatus Saccharibacteria bacterium | reverse complement strand
CATCAATACGGTATACTAGTCTCATGAACCTGTCCGACAAGCCCACCCAAGCAACTTCTCGCCAAATCATTACTCGCCAACTAGAAAAGGAAACTGCCGAGCGGTTATCCCGAATTGATGCCGAATTTAACGACGGCTACAAGTTAGCCAACAAATACAACGATACCATTACCGTTTTTGGCTCAGCCCGCTTTGCCGAAAACCATCCTTATTACCGTAAAGCTGTCGAAATCGGCGAAGCCTTGTCGCGGCAAGGCTTTACTATTGTGACTGGTGGTGGCCCTGGCATTATGGAAGCTGCTAATAGGGGAGCGCATCAAGCCGATTGTCCGTCCGTTGGCTTAGGTATCGAGCTGCCCCACGAACAAAGCATAAACCCATACATTACCGATGGACTCAACTTTCGCTATTTCTTCTCCCGCAAAGTCATCCTAGCCTTCGGCGCTCAAGGCTACTTGTTCTTCCCCGGCGGTTTCGGCACCCTTGACGAGCTATTTGAAATCGTTACCCTTATTCAAACCAAAAAAATGACTATTGCCCCTATCATTTTGGTCGGTGACCAGTTTTGGGGCGAAATGGACAAATTCGTTAAAGCTAACCTACTTGAAGGCATGCACACCATCTCACCTGGCGACGAACAGCTCTACACCATTACCGAAGATGTCGAGCTCATCACTTCTATCCTCAACAAGCACCGCGACCAAAACTCCATCTTCACCGGCAAAAAGTAGACTACAGCGCATAGCGATTAGCTCTACGCCCTACAAGCTACACGCTAACCCCCATACGTTCCTCTCCCACCCAACCACCCCAAATCTCCCTAGTCACTTCACTAACTAAAAACGAAAAATAAAATACGAATAACTGCCGCGCAGTAGCTAAAGCTTGGCCCCGATTAAGTCGGGGTTGACAGTCAACCATAACCATAGTAGCGTATCAGTAATACGTATTTTTATAGAAAGGTGCTGCCCTTATGCCTGATATAACCCAGGACTCTCTAGCAGAGCAGGAAGCTCTCACCCCCACCTCTTCTGAGACAGAGCACTCTGGCCCAGAACCCATCAGCTCATCCGGAGGATCTTCCGGCAAAAGCAAATGGGTAATAGCTGGAGCTATTCTCGCCATCATCGCCATTATTGGCACTGGCGCCACCTACTGGTACTACAACCTCCGTGATAACAAAACCTCAGACTCCAAACAAACTACCAAGACACTTCCTTCAGAGATGACCGTTCTCCTGACTGGAGCCAAACTCTCTGGCGTGTACCCCAAGAGCACTTCCGACGTCTACGAAACTCGAGTCATGTCGCTTATCTATCAACCTTTAACCAAAGTCAATGCCGATGGTCGAGCCGTAGGTATTTTAGCCAAGAGCTGGTCTAATCCCGACAATACCACCTGGCTGTTTAACCTGCGTCAGGACGCCAAGTTCAGCAATGGTCAGCCAGTCACCGCCGCCGATGTTGCCTTTACTATTACACAGTCCAAGGCCAACGAATGGCCTGGTAGCGAACGATTGGCCCTGGTTACTAAAGCCGAGGCGGTGAGTGATACTCAAGTCAAAATTACCACCGATGGCGTTAACCCCATCATGCTTAACGACCTAGCTATGGTCCAAATAGTCAACCAAGAGCAATTCCAGTCCAAGACTGATACGGAGTATGCTATTGGCTCCGGCCCATACATAATCAAGTCTCACTCCGAGACTGACGGTCAAAAGTATGTCTTGCAAGCCAATCCAAATTATTACGACACTAAACCCCAAGTAACCACTCTAAACGTCATTGCTACCGATGACGAAAACAGAGTTAAATTTGGACTAGAGCACCAAGCCGATGTAATTCTGGCCACTGCCAATATTCCTTCATCCGCAGAGATGAGCGACATTATCGCTCAGGGCTATGCCATGAAGAGCACCTTGTCCAACTCTACTCGTATCCTAGGTCTAGACCAAGCTCGCGATCAATCACCATATGTCGGTGGTGCTAGCACTAATCCGCTCAAAAAACTAGCTGTCCGCCAAGCCTTGTATAAAGCCATTGACCTAACTGATGTGGTCAAGGGCACCGGCAATCCGGGTGCGAGTGTCGCCACTCAATTGGCCCCCGTCAGCGTCTTTGGCCACGATTCGTCAATTACCCAACCTCCGACCTTCGACCTAGTAGCCGCCAAACAGCTTTTGGTTGATGCCGGCTATCCTAATGGATTTAGCCTTACTATCGACGTTCCATCAACCAGCGCCGACTTACTAACTCAGGTTACTAAACACTGGAAAGAAATTGGCGTCACTGCCACTGTCAATCCTCTTAGCCAGGAAGTTGGTCTGCCTAAACTGCAATCCCACGACACCTCGGCCTACTTTATCTCCTGGGAGTATTCTACCTACGACTTCGCCAATGGCTTTGGCGAGCTGCTCGACCCGGAGAACCCATGGAACTTTACTCAGTACAGCAATGCCGAAGCTACGGACCTGTTTAATCAGCTCTCTACCACCATTGACCTAACTGAGCGCAAAGACAAATCGCAACAGCTTCAAAAGCTCTTGCTCGACCAAGTCGCGTTTATTCCGATTATGTTCGAAGGCGACTCTTACATAGTCAAAAACACTATCGACTTTAGCGATCCTCTGCCTACCAGCTGGAAAGCTCTCTAAGTCAGACTCAAGTGTATGACATATGCGATTTGCCCCTTTAAGCAGCCTAAAGATCAAGTTTGCCATCCTGATCGTCGGGCTGCTTGGGGCGTCGTTTTTACTCCTGTCGTATATATTAATTACTCAAGCGCTCACCGAATCTAAAAATACAATTCAGTCATCTGCCGAAGCCTTTGCTAAGCTATCCGTTAAAACCCTAGGCAACTATTACAATCTCTACTATCAATCTGGCTATCCTCGCTATGTCAGCTTGACCCAAGATGTTCTAAAACTACAGCCCAATATTACCCAGGCCCGCATTATCAGCCTGCCTGACGGACATATTTTAGCTGATTCAGTCCAGGATCAGCCGGACCGAAGTTCACCGCCCACTCTTGACGACCATATTTCCAATCACGCTATCCTAGACAAGCTGGCCAACGACGATCAATACCAGGCTATTGCGCCGGGTCAAACCTACATCACGCAGCTAGTCGTGCCATACGAAGGCGACTTTGGCAGCCGCCCATTTGCCATTGAGTACACTATCGATTACAGCAGTGCCGAGCAGGACGCCATCCAAGCCATCGGCCTCATTTTAATTATCACTCTTAGCATTGGACTCATCAGTATTGTCGCCATCTACTGGCTAGTTGGCCGCACCCTCCTCAATCCTATTGATAGCCTCATTGACTATGCTCAGGCTGTGTCCCGCGGCAACTTTGACGCCTCGGTTAAGGTCAAGACTAACGATGAGCTAGAAACGCTCGCCAAGGCCGTCAATAACATGTCGCACAAACTCAGTCAAAACATTATTGAGTTGCAGCAGCTAGACGCCTCCAAAAACGAGTTTATTATGATTGCCTCGCACAATCTACGCACCCCACTAACCACCTTAAAAGGCTATCTCCCCATTCTGTCCGCATCGCCCCAGCCTTCCCCGGCCGCCCGCCGCCAAACCGTCCAAGCTATGTCAGAAGGCCTGGGTCAGCTCAGTCATTTAGTCGAAGAGCTCATTAGCGTTGTAACTCTCCGACAAAGCAATCCAGTCGCCTTGCAACCCATTAGCCTTAAAGAAGCTGTTACCCAGGCAGTAGACCGTCTCCAGCCCCAAATCCAAGCCAAACATATTACTCTTAGTCTAGATATCAGCAACTTGCTCATCATCTCGGCCGATAACAGCTTGGTTACCAAAGCCATTGAGCACGTCGTTGAAAATGCCATTAAGTTTTCCTCAGACAAAGGCCAAATCCGCCTTCACGCCAGTCGTGTCAAGCAGAAAATAGAGCTGGTCGTAGAAGATGATGGCATCGGTATGACGCCAGAGCAGCAAACTCGCGTCTTCCAAATGTTCCAGCGCGGCACGTCTATTCTTAACTATGATTACCAGGGGATAGGGTTAGGGCTGTATATAACCCGTCTTATCTTAGAGAAGTTCCAAGCCATCCTCGTCTTTAAGTCTAAGTCAGGCCAAGGCACCAAAGTCAGCCTAGTCTTTCCCTTGCCCGATCAAAAAATCAACTTTGACCTCTAACCGTTTACTCAAAAATACGAATTCATTCGTAATTCGCATAACCACTCACTACTCACTACTCGCCCTTGTCCGCCCCGCCAGGGTCGGAACTCACAAAACACCTAGGTATCCTTGGGGTCCTAGGGTTCATGGGAAAATGGTGTATTGGGTATATTGGGGATATTGGGTAGATTGGAACCTCGTCTAGGCGGCGATTCGTTTATTCGATGCTTCGTTATTCGTCTATTCGCTCCCGTACTCCGTGCTCCTTACCCCTATCTCCTGCAGCCTCCGGCTGCACACCTACTCCCAACTTGCCGCCTTGCCAACTTGCCGACTTATCATTCGTAGTATTTTCATTGCCTTGCCGCCGTCGCATCACGCGCTCTGCAACTACCAGCCCCACTCCCACCACTAGTAGCCCCAAACTAATCGAACTTGCCGTCAGCCAATACCCTCCAAATAGCGTCTCCTGCAGACTCCGTACGCCCATTACTACCATCGTCCGCCATAAGCCAATGTCGGGAATAAAGCCTAGCAACATATCGCTCAGCATAATTGTGGCAAAAACTACGCCCACCAAACCATTCCACGCCGCCGCAATCACCAGTAGCCAGCCTGTATAACGTAACCTACTCTTAAGCGACGGACTCAACAGCACTACGCCAATTAAGCTGAGACCGAGCAATACAGTCAACACGGGTAAAGCAATGCGATATATGGTAATAACCAAAGGAAGCCCGCTCAAGGGCTTCTCCAACGAAGCTGTCCAATTACCAGTCATGAGCCTATCCAGAGTGCTATCCGATGTAGCGATCTGCTCAAGCAACTGTTGTGCGGCCGGTTCATCGCTCAGCTGGCTCAATTCAGCCACCTGAGAACGGTTTGCTGCCGCTTGCTCTAACAATTCGTCCAGTTGACCCTTAATCTCGGGGTTGTTATCCTGTATTTTTTGCTTTAAATCGTTAAAAGATACGCCAGGCGCCTGATTCGTCTGACCCGTCGCCCAAGCTGCGGTGTCATCTGTAACCGTCTCCACCTTTTCTTGCACGTACGATGGCGTTATCTCATCCTTAATTAACGCCAATGCTTGGCCAGCCGGATCACCAGCTCTCACCGAAGTCTCTATTTGCTCCTGCAGCACTCGGCTCAGTTCAGGATAAAGCCCCTGTGCTCGCCAATCAGCCTTTAGTCTCTCTGCACCAAAATGGTTAAACCACGGCATGGCCAGCATAAGGGTTATTGGCAATAAAAGCACTACCAGAACAGCTAAAGTATGTCGAAAAAATAATCTCATAACTCAAGTATACAGTATGGCCAATCAACTCAATAGCGACGGGGGAGAGGAGAGAGTTCTCTTTTAGAAGAACCGGGCTAGCCTTGCACCTATCCCTCCAGATATGCCATCATATATACGTATGATTAGCCAGCCACCGCGTTCATCCGGCTTTGCAATGGTCATCGCCATCGTTGCCATTGTTATCATTCTTGGTCTTGCTGGTACGTATAGCTACCTTCTCAAAACCACCGGCGACGCTAATCCATTTTCTGCTATTAAAAAAGCTACCACCGGTCTGACACTCAACCCCAACTGCGATTACCATGACGACAATTTGTGCAAATTTATTAATTCCTATCACGCTCTAGACCAAGCTACGATTACTATGACCGGCAATGATCCCGAGAATGGTCCATCAACCACCGTCGTGCAATTTAATGGTCAGCATCAGCAGGTTACCTACACCGTTAACGGCCGGCCCATGTACGACATTATTACCATCGATCAGACTACCTATACTAAAGATTTTTCTGACAACAAGTGGTGGAAGCAGTTGCAAGACTCAGACAGCCAAACTAGCCAAGCAGACATAAAATTTGACATCCCTTCTGCCACCGCTAGTTCTAGTCCGGACGCAAGGGTAACATTCCAGTCACTTGGCAAAGAAGGTTGCGGTCAGTTAACCTGTTTTAAATATCAATCGATAACCGGCACCGACCCCGATAGTGCCGAGACATTCTGGTTTGACGATGTGCAGTATCGCCTGCGCCAAACTCAAACGAATAACCCCGATGGCACCAAATCGACCGCCATATATACGTATAATCCAGTCACCATTCAAATTCCAGCCGATACAAAAGAGCCAGCCGACGGTCAGACAATCCTTCCTAACGGCCAAAACATAGCCTCGCCTAATCTAGACCTACTGCAACCACCTGGAACCTAAATCATGCCACAGCCAGCCAACCTATCTGCCCGAGGATTTACACTTATTGAGCTAGCCGTAGTTATCTTGGTTATAGCTGTTGTTATGGCTGGCGGTTATCTGGCCCTAGTCCGACTGCAGCCAGACCCAGCTCCGCCCGAGCACGTTGACTCAGTTGATCGTACAGCTAACCTTACCCTGGCCAAGCCCACGCCAGCAGCCCCAACTCCCACCCCTACCATCGATGTCTACCAGGGCTGGCGCACCTACACCGACAGCAAATATCATTTTTCATTTAAATATCCTTCATCGGCCAGCGTCCGCTATAGTTATGGCGATATCGATAGTATTAGCATCGTCCACCAAACTGGCTCTACTCAAGAGGCTATTCCCATATCGTTCGATGTAAATAAACCCTATGGCTGTGAAGGGCAGTCCGACAACCAACCACTTTCTCACCCATACCCAGTCACCCTTGGTCAATCTACTACCACCATCACCCCGTCCTGCGCTGGCGACAAAGCTAATGCGGTTACTCCCGATGGTCAAGTTATTCAGGTATGGCTCAATGGTCAGGGAATAAACCAGCCCTATGTAAACGAAGCCATCCTCATTCTTAAATCTGTCCAGGGACTTAGGTGGCAGTAAAAAGACCACAGCAGCTGTGGTCTTTTAGATAACTATAAAAAGCAATGTGGCTCAAGTAAAGAAAATAACTTTAACAATGGCTACAATTGCTACAATCGTCAGAAAGAAAATGCTTAATCCGATTGGTGATCCCCAGCCGTACCATTTCATTGCTTCCTGGCCATACTGCAATCCCTGCAATCGTTCTATCTGTTCCACGCTTTCTTTATTCACACAAATCACCAACTTTCTTTTAAGGGTGAAGGTTGAAGGAGAAGGGGGGCAAGATCTCTTATTTGCTTTCACCTTCAACCTTTAACCTTTATATATCTAAATATTCCGCCTCCGCCTCATCCCTAGCCTCCATGTCCTGCACAATAGAGGCGAGAGCGGCGGGCAGCTTATCTTTTAATTCCGTTATGTTTTTACCAACTACCAGCTCTGACCGGCGAGGATTATCCGCCCAGTCCATCCAGTTCCTGGCTCCATTTAGCAGTAATTCAGCCTTGGCCACTGTCGTCAGCCAAATAGCCCAATTGCCCTTCTGGGTCCGGTAAATTACCGCTTCCATCCACCACACTTTATCGTCGCTGGTGCCTTGCCACTTGCCGGCCTGGCGACCCGTGAATCGCTGCTCCCGTTCAGCCCCGGCCGTCCCAACCTTCACCGTAATAGCTTTCATCCCTTTTTGCTTATCTTGATTGCGGGCCACAAATTCCTTGACCGCCCGCACGATCACCGCCGATAGGGCATCATCACCGATTTTTTGCGCTTCATCAAACAAAGGCTCGTCCGAAGCTGAAATATAAATAGTTTTATTAGGCATATACGTATATTATACGTATACGTATATTCTGTCAAGAGGCAAAAGATCAAGGCGCAAGAGTCCAAATGCCAAACAAAAGCATAAGACCGAAATTGTGCTGTTGTGTCTTGGATCTTATAGCTTTGTTTGGCATTTGGACACTTAATCCTTACACCTTCTTTAACAGTAGCCAAGCTGGGTTCAAAGTGCCATACTATCTGTATGTCCGATTCGATTGTCATCAAGGACCTCTCAATCACACTTAGTGGTCGCGTTCAGGCCCTGCAGAACCTCAGTGTAACGTTATCTTCCGGTCAAATCATCGGCTTTATTGGCCCTTCTGGAGCCGGTAAAACCACCCTTATTCGCTCCATCGTCGGCCGCCAGCGCCTCACTCACGGCACTATCACCATCTTCGGTCATCCAGCCGGCTCCAAACCACTTCGCTCTCAAATCAGCTACATGACTCAAGAACGTTCGGTCTACCCAGACCTCTCTGTCAAAGAAAACGTACATTATTTCGCCACTATGTTCGGCCTGCCTCGTCATCAGATTAGCGCCGATATTGATCGCATTCTCGGCATCATTGACCTCAAACCACAAGCTGATCAGCTTTTTAGCCAATTATCGGGCGGCCAAAAGCAACGCGCTTCACTAGCTATTGCTCTGATTGGCCAACCCAAGCTCATGCTCCTCGACGAGCCCACTGTCGGCTTAGACCCACTCCTGCGCCAGCAACTCTGGCAGCTTTTTCACACCTTGCGTGACCAGGGCACCACGCTCATTATCTCCAGTCACGTCATGGAAGAAGCCGAGCGCTGCGATGACTTATTGCTCGTCCGCAATGGTCGTATTCTGGCTCACGGTTCACCACCTCAACTCAAAGATCAGACGCACACCAAAACCGTTGAACAAGCCTTTTTAAATCTAGTGGAGGATACTCATGAGCCCGATTAAGACTATCGCTACAGCCAGCCGTGTTCTGCGCCAGCTCAAGCACGATCCCCGCACTATTGGCCTCATTATTCTTGTGCCATGCTTCCTCATGTGGCTACTCAAATACATCTTTAACCAGACCCCAGCCCAATTTGACCACATTGCTCCTATTATCCTGGGTATTTTCCCGCTCCTCATCATGTTCCTCGTCACTTCTATCGTCACTCTCCGCGAGCGCACTACTGGCGTCCTGGACCGCCTCATGACCATGCCTATGTCAAAACTAGACCTATTGTTTGGTTACGCCATTGCCTTTTCCTTAGTCGGTCTTATTCAGGCTATCATCGTTGGTTTTGTCACCTTTAATCTCCTGGATGTTACCATTCAAAGCCCGTTCTGGATGCTGTTGGTGTGTGTCATTGCCGCCGCCTTTTTGGGCACCACCATGGGCTTATTCATTAGTGCTTTTGCCACCAGCGAGTTTCAAGCCGTTCAGCTCGTCATGCCCATTCTCATGCCGCAAGTGTTACTCTGTGGCCTCTTTATCTCCATTGATAGCCTTGAGAAGCCATTGCAGTGGGTTGCCTATTTTCTGCCTCTCACGTATAGCGTCGACGCTATGCAGCAGGTGGCCCAAAACACCAATTGGACCACCGATTTAACCAAAGATTTGGTCATAGTAGTCTTCTTCGGCCTCCTTTCCCTTATCATTGGCTCCCTCACCATCCGCCGCCAGGAAGGGTAGGGGATAGCATCGGGTATAAGGTCGCACTTCCGTATCCATAGTGGCATCGCACCCTTGCACGCCTTTCCCTGATGTGTCATCATTAAATCAGCCAAGCATCTACACCTTTTGTATCTTGCAACTTGGTGCTTATTTCATGCCGCGCTTGCGGCCATAAGGAGGTTTTATGGACTACTACACAACTGCTGCCGCACCTACTCCAACGTTAACCGGTGGTCAAGTCGGCTTACTAATAGCCTTTAGTGGTCTGTATCTACTGTTTGTTCTGGCCATAGCCGCTATTGGCATCGTTGCCACTTGGCGCATTTTTACCAAAGCCGGTCAGGCTGGCTGGAAGTCGCTCATTCCGCTCTACAACGTTTATATATTCCTCAAAATAGTCGGTCGACCCGGTTGGTGGCTACTGTTGCTCATTATTCCATTGGTTAACATTGTTATCAGCCTAGTTTTGGCCATCGATCTCGGCAAATCATTCAATAAACCAACCGCCTACAGCGTAGTCCTGCTATGGCTGCTCAGTTTTATTGGCTACTGCTTATTAGCCTTCAGTAAAGATGTATATGTTGGCCCAGATGGAGCAAGGCAAGTCAGTGCCGACATTCAGCAGGCTCCGTCCGCTATAGCCTAACTTGTCTCTCACCATCAAAAACACCTCCCCCGGGAGGTGTTTTTGATGTATGCCGATAAAAATCTTACGCCTTACTGTGTGCGTCCAACAGAGTGAGATGATTTCGAGCTTGAACAGCCAGGGCGAGGACAATTGAACCAGCAATCAGGGCGTACACACCCAGCACCCAAGCAAAGGCCAAGCCGCCCAGTGGAGAGTAGCGCAGGATAATAAACCCAGCCACTATACCCAGAACGCCAGCAATGAGCAGTAATATTCTGGTTGTACCCTGGTACACATCATCGAAGGCCGCAATGACCTCTAAAATACCGCGCATGAGGATAGCAAAGCCCAGCAGCAGCACAAAGTTGGCTACTGTGATAGCTGGATCCTTCAATGTATAGGCTCCAAAACCAATCTCTATCACCCCAAGGGCCAGGGTCATAAACCAATATTTCTGATGAGGCATGACCGAAATGCCGGCAATCACATTCACCACGCCCGCCGCTAGTATCGACAAGGTAAAGAAAAAAGCTAGAGTCGCCAGCGTTAAGCCGGGCCAGGCCAGGGCCACAAAGCCCAACAGCAACAACGCCAGGCCACGTAGTAGCCACATCCACCATATACTCCTAAATACTACGTTGAGTTGATCCACACCAATCACCTCCTTCAGGGAAGAGGATAATAATTGTGTCTAAGTAAACTATACAGCTTAGTCTGCGCGCCCACAAGTGACGGTATATAATCGGCCAAGCTTTCTCAGGGATTGACGAATGCATCACACTGTAGTAAAACCATTACAATAGAATCCTCAGAAAGGACACCCTTATGGATCAACTTATCCAAACTCTTCAACCATATTTTACTGAAAAAGCCCCTTGGCAAATGCCAGAAGCGTGGCGTCAGAATATTGTCCGATACGCTCCTTGGGTCGTTCTGGCTGTGTTTATTTTGTCACTGCCAGCTGTACTAGCCGTGCTGGGCTTATCTATGTTTGTTGGCGTCTTGGCTCCTCTGGGCGGATTTGCCTTTGCCTACTGGATAGCCGTCCTTGCTCTCATAGTCCAGGAAGTCCTATTGATTGCTTCATTCCCAGGACTCAAAAATCGCACCATCTCCGGCTGGAACCTGACCTTCTACGCCGTACTATTTAATTTTGCCCATAGCCTTATCAATTGGCTCTCTAACCCATTGTCTGGCCTTGGCAGCTTGATTGGTGGCGTCATTGGTGCAGCCATTGCTCTATTTATTCTGTTCCAGATTCGAGAATACTACACGGGTCAGAAAAAACTCCCAGCCGCAGCCTCAACTACTGCAGTTAGATAAGAAGATTCTCTATGAAGAATGACCTAAAAAGCCTCAGACCACTGAGGCTTTTTCTGCCATTCGCGTATAGTTGGTCTGAGGTCTCAAATTCAAGATACATAAGCAGGCAAGCTTTCAACACCCATTCAATCGGAGCCAACCTTCTCTCTCTTATCTCAAAATAACCTTTTCCCGTTCAGTTAATAATTCTGACCTTTGCTTTTTATCAAACGTGCACACTCACCCCTCCAGGTGCTACACTAAAAGCATGACTCTCCAAGACGTTTTTTACCTCACCAATATTATCGTTATGATCCTAGCTATCATTCTCTTGGCTGCTTTGGTCATTCTTGTCTTCTACATCATGAAAAAATTTGGCCAACTCTCCGACAACCTCAATCGCCGCATCGACGCCGTCGGTCGCATTGTTGATGATCCGGTTGACCTAGCTTCAGATATTGGAGCCGCCATGGCCGAAAAAGGCGTCAACCAAGTCAAAAAACTCTTTAATGGAAAATAACCTGCATGGTGAGCCAAGGTCAAACATATTATTACTCAACCTTCCAGCCTAATTTCCATCACTCAACCCCTTTTAGCGTTACAAGTCAATCACACGCCGTAGTTGCTTGTCTGTATGTGTATACGGCTCCATGCTCGTATAATCTCTCAGAGGCAGACAGAACGTTAACAAAGAAAGGTGAAGTCGTGAACAATCCAGGCAGGTACGTTGTTCTAGAGGGTCCTGATGGAGCCGGCAAGGGTGTTCAACTCAGCCTCTTGCAAGAGGCTTTACGCGTCCGAGGCATCTCGGTAGTTGTGGTTATTGAACCAGGTGGTGATTCGTTAGGTCAAATATACCGCTCCATTCTTAAAGGGCAACCAGAAGACGCTTTCATCCGACAACAGTTTGCTGGTAGAGCGCCCCACCTGAGCCCTGTTGAGGCAGTTTGCTTATTCAACGCTGCCCGGGCTAGGCTGGTTTCGTATATCATCGAACAGCTAGCTCTGGGGCATTGGGTACTCTCGGACCGCAATTGGATTTCTACCATAGCATATCAGGTCTTTGGCGACCAACTGGACATTGACCAGGTGGAGCCGGTATGTCAGTTTGCCATGCAAGGCTTGGCCCCAGACCTGGTCCTTATTCTGCACGCCGAGTACCAACTAACATCGCAACGGACTCAAGCTCGAGGCGGCACCGACCGCTTTGAGAGTAGTGGAGGAGACTATCTACGTAGAGTCAGCCATGGTTACGCAATCATTGCCGACCGCTACGACATTCCCATCATCCCAGCCGACAGAACTCCCGAGCAGATAGCTCAGGACATTTGGACCAACCATACCGAGCCATTGCTCAAGGAGGCATGATGAACAAGCAGCCCAATCCACTATTAGGCGATGATGGATTCCCCAGCGCACAGGGAAATGAATATCTCGACCACATTTTGACTGACGCCAAAGGGCCAGTCTATGCCTTCAATCATCAAATTGATCCAGTCTTGGTTGGCGCTGCCATGGCCCGTTTATCACGCCGAGCTGGCGATTTGCGCCTAACCATTCTCGACGAGTTTGCTCAGCAGGAGTATCAGGCAGCTGAGATTATCAAACGAGTTGTCTCTCAGTTTGGCGACGATTCAGTCCAGCAGCTTGTTGGCTTGCACATTGTCGTTGAGGGTGCTTCCAACCTTCTCACTAAACTACTCGAATGGGGCAGACTGGCAGCTTATCTGGAGCAGTCAACCCGCTACATCTACTTCGATACGGTGGATGCTAACGGTAAATTCCTGTTCCTGGAACTACCATATTTACCCTCAGCGGTAGCCAAGGAGTATACCGACACCCTCAATGCCATCTTTGAACTTTATTCAAAAATGGTCCGAGGGATCAGCCAACACGTACGCCAAGCCAATCCTCAGGGAGACAAGCCAAAAGCTGCTTGGATGGCCGCCACTCGCGCCGAAGCCTGCGATGCCGTCCGAGCCGTCTTACCGGTAGCCACCAAGTCTACAGTCGGCATTTATGGCAGTGCCCAGGCTATAGAAAGTCTGATCATGCACCTGCAGTCAGAAGATTTGCCCGAAGCTCGCCAAACTGGCCAGCTTATTTTAGAGCAAGCACGCCAAGTCATGCCGGCCTTCTTTGAGCGAGCTGACGATCCTAAGTATGGTCTGGCCACTTCAGCCTATCGGGCCAACACCAGAACGGCTATGCGTCAGCTAGCCGAGCAGCTGGACCAAAGCCAACTCGACATCACGGAGGGTGTTCGTTTGCTGCGTTACTATCCCAGCAATGAGCTAGATCTCGTTCCTGATTTGCTTTTCCCCTATAGCAATCTGACCACAGATCAAATAGAGGCTCAGATTGCCGACTGGTCCGACGAGCAGAAGAGGGAAGTGATTCGAACCTACTGCGGAGAGAGGTTAAATCGCCGCCACCGACCCGGCCGGGGTATCGAGCTCAGTCAATTTGTTTTTGAGTTTGACGCCAAAGCCTACGCCGAGTTCCGCGATATCCAGCGCCACCGCATGGTGGAAGGCTTGGAATGGCAACAGCTTACCCCGCTGTACGGGTACGACGTACCGCAATTAGTCATCGATGCTGGGTTTGAGTCGGATTTCCGCCGTTGTTTTGAGCTTTCGGAGCAGCTGTATCAGGTCCTCAATCAAGCTGGATATGCTGCCGAAGCTCAGTACGCCACGCTGCTGGGGCATAAAATGCGTTACCGCATTGGCATGAATCTGCGCGAGCTGTTCCATGTCATTGAGCTACGCACTTCGCCTCAAGGACACGCTGGCTATCGCAAGATCTTCCAAGAGGTCTTTAGACAACTCCAGGGAATCTACCCAACCTTTGCTGCTGCAATGGAGCCGTTCGTCAATCAAGGTGAGAACGAAACTCTAACCCGTATGGCCGCCGAGATAGCTACCGAATTCAAGCTAAGCCAGCTTGGTGAGACTAGAATCGAAGAAGAGTAGAGGAGACTAGAATGCCCGGGAAGATTTCTTCCCGGGCATATCATGACAACTCTAAAGCTTGGCTAATACTGTAAGGTCCAACTCTGGTTCTGACAATAGCGGTAGTTGTCGCTCCAACTCCTAGTGATTGGCCAATCTGGTTGACCAACGACCGCACAAATGTACCGCTAGAACAACGGATTTTTAGTTTAAACGTTTGAAATATTGTCTCTGGTAAGTGCTCCAACAAATCTTGCCAAGCCTCCATAATCTCGTCCTGTCTAAAGTCTCCCTCAACCAAGCTGATTCGCTCATGTATGAGCTGTTGAAACTCCTTAAGCGGAACGGTAGTAAAATGTGATAGAGCCAACTCATAAATAGTTCGTTTTTTAACTGGAATGGCAACCTCATCCAGTCGCGCTTGCCTTGCCCACCAAAATAGCGGCTTGCCATCTACGCGCACCGCGGAATAGGGTGGATAGGCCTGTTCAATCTCGCCCGTCAACGTATTCAGCACCGATTGCACGCGTTCAACACTAACTACCTCTGTTCGCCTTATCGTTGGCACGCCTAAAAGATCGTAGCTATCTGTCGAGAAACCCAGCACCACTTCCGCTTCATATTCCTTATCTAGGCCCATAAAATCGTCTTGACGTCCATTTTCTTCCCCAACCATCACCACCAGTAGGCCTTCCGCCATTGGATCCAGGCGTCCAGCCACCCCCAGCGTAACGCCCTCATATTCAGGATAGTATTCCCGATATTTCTGCACCGCCTGCAGCGGTGTCGCTCCAACTGGTTTATGTAATAATATCGCCATAAAATTCCTCCCACGAACCACGAACCACGAACCACGAACCACGAACCACGAACCACGAACCATCCCACCTTGCCATGCCTGCTCGCTAATGCTAGCATACACCCATAACCCATTCCCGTATGGCTGATTATCAGGCGTTTAAACAGCAAACTGCCACCCAGGCTATATCCATATTTAATCATAACCTTCAACAGGGCTATTCACGCTGGCTCAAGACTGACTACCGCTTTATCTCGCCAGCCAATACCGAATATGTCTTCCAATGGCTTTGGGACACCGCTTTTCACGCCATTGTCCTATCTCACCTCGACTCCAATTGGGCCAAACAAGAAGTACTCAACTTTATCAAAGCACAGCGTCAGGACGGCTTTTTACCTCATGTTATATTTTGGCAGGAACGTAAACTATTGCCACATTGGGCTTTTATTGAGTCTAATCCATGGACCTGGCGCATTCATACCACGGCAATTACCCAACCGCCCATGCTAGCCATAGCCACCGAGCACATTGTCAAAAACGCACCAGATAAAAAGTTTACTCAAAAAATGGTAAACAGTCTGGTACAACATCATCGTTGGTTAGTCGCCAACCGAGATCCTGACCACGATAATCTCCTGGCCATTATTTCTCCCAACGAATCAGGTATGGACGAATTACCCGTCTTTCAGCACGTCATGGGATATATGGGCAAAGAGACTGCTCGCTTGCACTACACCTATCGCCGAGCTGATCTACTCAACCAACTCTACCGCTACGATAATAAACGCATCCTGCAGCACAATTACTTTAACGTTGAGGAAGTTTTGTTTAACTGTGTATTTGTCCAAGCCAATCGGTCTCTCGGCCGACTATTACGCAGTGTAGGCAGGGAAGAAGAAGCCATTGAATTTCTCGACCAAGCCACCAAAACCGAGCAGGCTATTATTAATAAGTGCTGGGATGAGCGAGAGGGAATATTTTACTCACTTTATCACCATCAAGAGCACAAAGCTAAGGTAAAAACCATTGCTAGCTTACTCCCCATATTCTTAGACAACCTTCCTAAATATCAGCTCGACCGCCTAATCAGTGAACACTTGACCAACCCCAATGAATTTTGGACCCAGTATCCAATTCCCTCAGTAGCCAAAAACGAGCCGCTCTATGTTCCCGGCGACACGCCAGCCTATCAAGTTAAGTTACTCTGGCGTGGCCCCACCTGGGTCAACACCAACTGGTTTATCGTCAAAGGTCTACGCAAGCACGGCCATCACGACCTGGCCAATCATATTGTCTCTCGCATGGTAGAAATGATCTCACAACAAGGATTTAGAGAGTACTACAACCCTGAGACCGGCCAAGGTTACCGCCGAAAAAACTTCGGTTGGTCGACACTTATTCTGGATCTGTTGCAAGACGATGAATAGGAGGGGAGTGGGTGGTGAGTGGTGGGTAGTAATAATTATTTATAGTAATCAACCACTCACTACTCACTACATACCATCCATTAACGCAGCAGCGTTAATGGATTAACCGCCACTCCTTTATTGTTCGTCAGCATAAAATGCAAATGTGGACCAGTAGCCCACCCGGTCATGCCCACTAATCCTATTTGCGTCTGGTTATCCACGTGTTGTCCTACCCAAGCCGTAATTCTGCTCATGTGAGCATAGTAGGAAACATAGCCATTAGGGTGAGTAACCTTAACCATGTTACCTCCCCCTGGTAGCACGTAGCCTGTCGCAGCCACTGTGCCAGTGGTAGTGGCATATATTGGCGTACCCGAGTTGGCTGCCATATCCAAAGCAGGATGTCCAGAGTGAAAATACTGGGTTAAGCGGTAAGATCGCAGGGGAGAGTGAAACACTACTACCGTAGACTCTGGTTTGGTGGGGGTGGCCGCCACTGCTACCGGAATGGCGCTGTCTCGGATTGCCTTGATAGTTGTCGGGAGAGGCGGAGACACCGAACCAGTCGCGTTACTCTGTTGAGCTGAAGCAACTTGCCCCGGCTGACTATCAGCTCCGTTCAGCTGGGTCAGGATTTGTAGTAACGTGGATTCAAGTAGTAATAACGCGCAAAAACTAGCAAAGCCAAATCGTTTGCGCTTTCTGTTGCCACGGCCACGAAAAAGTTTTGTCTGGCCTATATCCGACAACAAAGCAGAAAATACTGTCATATCTAAAACGTAAGCAGTGGAGCAGTCTGCCGATCCTTCAATCGGCGTTAACCAAAAGTATCCACCTAGTTATAGGCTCTCACTTTTACCACAGTCAAGCCTCAAGCGTCAACTTGTGGCAAGTCGCCGACATAGACGGTAGAGCAGCGAGACGAGCGAGATAATAGCCTCAACCTCTTAAATGGTATTGATTAATAATTCAGGATTCACAATTCTATATTCTGACAGCAAAGCCATCTCGCTTGCCCCTTGCCACACTCAAGCACACATGTTACAGTATCGTTATAATAAAACATACACAAGGAGGGTATAAGTAATATGAAAAAACAAAACTCACAAACTGTAGCTGCAGGGGTAGCAGGGTTAGCCGTTGGGGCCGCCGCTGGTGTTGCGCTAGCCGCCTTGTCGGACCCTAAGACTCGTCAGCAAGTGAAAGGCAAAGCCGAAAAGTTAGGTCAGCAAGCTCACCGAGCCTACCAAAAAGCAGAATCGCAAGCGCGTCAGGTCTGGAAAAACGCGGATCCACAGCTTCGCCAGGCTGGGCGTCAGATAAAAGACAAGCTCGATCCCAATCAAACCGCTTCAAACGTAGATCCTTTCCCAGATCTAGCCACTAAAGGCGGCGAAGCGACCCACCAAGTTGAAGAGCAGTCCAGCGACCAATTTAGGCGTGTTAAAGATTTAATGAATCATTAAAGTGCTTGTAAGCGTCCAGAATTAGTAACCGCTCTCTAAGGGCAATAAGCTCTTTACCCAACTAAATACCGCTCAGTAAACTAAGAACCAATAACCAACTATGCAGCCGAAAGGAGTCCAATATGGATGTAAATGATATCAAACAAAAAGCCGACGACATTAAAGACCAGACAGCTGAAAAGTTCGAAGAGGCACGCGAAAATATCGAGGATATGGCTACAGAGACTAGGCGCGATATTGATCGCAAGGGGGGAGAAGTAAAGGGTCATATCGATCAGTGGCAAGACGATCGCCAACAGTCCGATGATACTGCTCATAGCTCAGAGTTAGACAGCAATCCGCTTGACCCTGACACAGACCCTGCGCCATAACGAGCGCGCCACAACTGCTACACATCTGGTCTCACCGGCGTTACCCGAAAAAGTAGCGCCGGTGGTCTGTGGTATTGCAGCCTCTCCACCCACACTTCACTCACTGTTGCTTTTGCAGTGCTCCAAAGTATACGTTGCCCGGTCGTAAAGGCATACATAGAGTCCCATATGAACTACCTTGCTTAAGTAAGTATATGTATACGTATACATATACATATAAAGAATATTGTAGAAACGTTAAAGTATTCATTTATTACCCCATCATCCTCGCATCCAGCCTTTTGCCTGGTGTGGTAATTAACGGTCGAGTTACCCCCACACATCTATGTATTTAGTGAGCAATTTGTGTATAATTAGGTTATTGATAATGGTTACTAAGTAGCATAGAGTATTAATATGACAGTTATCCCCAAATCTTCCTCAACCCGCATTACTTCTCAACAACAAGCGGTCTACCAGGCCGTTAAAAAAGCCACACAACACAGCACGGCTGAGCAGGTCTATAAAGAAGTTAGTAAAACATTGCCGCGTATCAGTGTCGCTACCGTTTATCGCAACCTGGATAAATTGGCAGATAGCAATCTTATAAGTAAAGTGATAATCAAAGGTTTAGCCTATTTTGAACTAGAAACGCAGCCTCACTACCACCTCATTTGCCAATCTTGCCGTCGTCTGGACAACTTGGATATTCCACCAGTAGGAGATATAGAAGATTACTTCTCTCGGTCCACGCCATACAAGCTAACCGGACACGATTTAGTTCTGTATGGTATTTGTCCCGTTTGCCAAAAGAATAAGTAGGCGCATTACCTGCCCGTGCCTCGCCCGACCGTATGGATATATAATTAATAACCGCAATCAAGAAAAGTAAAAAATAAACCGACAGAACAGTCAACCTCTCCTGCAGACAGCAAAGACACCAACAAAAATATTATAGGGTTGACAAATAAGCGAAATGGTGTTATAAATAGCTAGTACAACAAAAAACGCACTCCGCCCCGAGTAATTACATGGCGATCAAGACGTTATAGGCCTTATTAGTCTTGCCCAGTGTTTGGTTGAGGACCCAATACCCCGAGACTGAACACTTGGCAAGGAAAATAAGGCCCTATTTGGTTTTTAACTAAATAAACTCATTTTCCCACTGGTTTTTAACCAGTTCGCACCTTGACAGTGCAAAACTCATTCCCATTAAAATTAACCGTTCTGGTCGATCGCCGGTCACGCTTATACGTGACTCGTCGCTGATCCCGGAAATTTTCTTCATTCCCACTTTTCGCACCATGGCTCGCCATTTCGGCTTGAGACGCGGTGAAAGATACCGTCCCGTTCGCTTTTCCCGAAGGGAGGCTCTATGTGAGCATTCACGCTCGCGCCGGACCTCCATTAAGGGGTGCGGCGTGAAACACGTTTTCGTTTTCGCGTCCGCAAAAAGCGGACATTCGGCTCAAGGAGTAGAAAATGAAGAATCTTCCAGCGATGATCAGGCTGATCGGTCTGGCGCTTCTACTGATCCTGGTATCGATTCCGATGCCAGTTTCAGCGGCCCAGGTAACCGCGCCTGATATTAATTTTGACAAGGTCATCAAGAATGAAGATGGCGACGTCCTGATGGACGGACGAATCCAGTTCTTGAAGCAGCGAACAACAGAGGAGATTGAGGCTAACGCCCCTGCGCACCCAGCTTACACATTCGGGGCGCAAAGCAATGGCCATATTATAGGGTACCTCCCGGAAGGTCGGTATTTCCTAACTCCATTCGCGGGAAGCGGTGATTACTTCAACAACATCGTTGAAGCAATTGCGACCGACAATGATACAATTCTGCTCGATCGCGAAGGCAATCCGTTGCCAGATGAAGAGCAAGGGTATCTTACTCTCAAGGCTATGGGCACGGCCCAAGCGCCAGGAGAAGGCACTTCGTCGTATGTCATCGTGGACCCCAATGATCCAGACAACGAATGGGGGGCCGCTATCGACAGTACTCAGAAGGCAGAGGAATTCGCAGTAGCGAATGGCTTTGTCGACACTGGGAACCCCAATGATGTAGAGTGCATATTTCAGCCATTCTACAGCTATGAGTGGGCCAGCGTGGCTTACCGCGACGGCAATGCCATCGTACTGGCTCCTGCCGGACCTGTCTCAGAAGAGGCGACATATGATTGTCACGCTATCAATGGGGCAAGTCTAGTTGGGCCAAATGGTGAGAAGTTGGAGACCCTCGGTATTCAACAAAAGTGCGGCAATGTAGTTACAACCGTACCTTCACTGCCAAAACCTCCACCTCCGCCGGAACAACCGACGGAAACGCCAATTGTGCCAACTGCAACAACTGTGCCTCCGACAGAGACACCGTTGCCAACAGTAACACCAACAGCGACAGCCACCCAGGTGCCTCCAACCGAGACACCTCAGCCAACGGTGACGGAAGTTCCGCCGACTGCAACGGTCACGGTGCCGCCCACGGCCACCGAGGTTCCTCCTACAGAGACGCCTCAGCCCACGGCGACAGCGACCGAAGTACCGCCGACCAGCACTCCAACCGAGGAGATTTGTCCTCCAGAGAAGTGGTGCGAACCGACGCGAACGCCGGAAACCACGCCAGTGGTCAATCCGACTACCACGCCGGAGCTGCCGCCGGAATCGACCAGCACGCCGCAGCCGACTGCTACCTCAACTCAGGTGCCGCCGACAGCGACTCAGGTTCCGCCAACAGCCACGGAAGTGCCGCCCACGGCCACCGAGGTTCCTCCTACCGAGACGCCTCAACCGACAGCTACGACCGTTCCGGACGATTGTCCGAAATGGGAGTACTGTGAGCCTGAAACTCGGGACCCGGCCAATCCGACTGTCCCAGCAGACTCCCAGCCAGAACTTGGCGACGAGTCTGCGGGCATCCCCGGCAAACTCCTTACTGTGCTGAACCAGCAAACAGATGAGGAGATTGCTAATACGGAAGACGAGGTTGGCCAGGTCAATGACGAGCAGGTCGACGAAGGTCCTGCTGGCGACACTCAGGAATCATCGGATAATACCGAAGGCTCTCAGAGTCTCATCATCGATCCCGCCTCAGGTATCGATCAAACCAACTCCGTTCCAGAGTCCGGCCAGCCCGAGGCTGGTCAGAGTCAAGAGGTGGTTGATACGGAAGAAGATGATCAATCAGACGGTGGCAACACCACTGAAGGCATCATCAATCCCGAGCAATCATCCGAAGATGGCTCAACAGACATTGCTGATTCTGGAAACACTCTGGGCGAAAATCCAGGTGAGGACCTGGAGGAAGCCCCAGAGTCATCAGGAGAGCAAGGATTGATTGAACAGGATGATACTGTCGAGCAATCCCTCAATGAGGGGGTTGATCAAGTAGAAATTCCTGAAGATTCGGCGTCGGATGAGCAGGCAGCTGTTGAACTGGACCTCAACAATCCTGGCGACACTGGAGACAGTGGCAATGTCAGCGATTATGAGGACGGTAGTGGTGTAGCCGAAAATGACGACACCAGCAACGCTGGGGATGTTGATCTCGGTAGCTCAGATGGTGACAGTGATGGCTCCGTCGAGAACCAAGAAAACATCTTTAATGACAGCAATGATGAGGGCGTAGGTGCTCCAGTCGACTCAGTCGACAATGGAATTGCCGAAGATCCTATCGTCGAAGGCGGAAATGACACCAATCAGTCCGCCAACAACGACGTTATGTCTGACGGTGGGAATGGGGGAGAAGTGATCGATACCGCGCCAGCTGGCGGGGGTGACGACGGATCTGAAGTCATTCAGACCGACAACACTTCGGCTGAAGGTGTTGATGGTAGTGGAGACGCTTCCGCCGACACTGGCAGCGAGCCAGTCGATCCGCCTGCAGACAATGCCGGCAATGGCGACCTGCTCAGCCCAACTATTCTGGGCGGGACGTCGCTCTTATTGCTCTTCTTGATTTTGGCTCATTGGGCCTACAGGGGAGCAAATAAAGCCGACAGCATGGCCTCGCAAAAGGCCATCGCTGATAGCACCTCGCTTTTGACGCGAAAGCGTCGAAACACTAAATAGGAGGAGAAAGCATCGAGAGAGGCAGTTGCCCCGGTCTATTTTGACCGGGGTGACGCCCACATTTTTTAGCTACAGCAAGTTGACAAAAGCCTATAGCATAAGGTATAATTCCTAAGATAGGAAAAGGAAAACAGCTCATTAAACAAGCAAGCATACAAACCGATAGGATTCTATGTTTACTCGTGTAATGAATATATAAACAACGATATTTTTCTGCCAAGGCAGACAAGGGAGGTGAATAAAATCATGCAAAAACTTACCAAATTAACTCTTTCTATAGCTGCTGTAGCTGCGCTAACCTCCATTGGTTTAGCTACTGCTACTCCAGCTCAAGCTACTACCAAAGACGTTCAGTGCCACCAAGGTCAAAACGACTTTAGTCACTGTGCTTACAAAACCGTAGATAAGTCCACTGCTGAGCGCGGTGACACTCTTACCTACACGTTGGTGTATACTAACACTGGTAAAAGCACTATCTCAGAAGTTCTTCTGTCAGACAGTCTTCCACCAGAAGGCGTAGCTTACATTAAGGGCTCTACTGTTGTTAAGAAGGGCGCTCTTGACGCCGTAGTCATTCGTGACTCTTGGCTTGAACAAGACAACCCATTTAACGCTGGCAGCTTGCTGCCTGGGTCTTCTATTACCCTTACCTACAAAGTAAAGGTAACTAACGATGTAACAAATGGTCAGGTTTTGGAGAACATTGGTTTTTTCACCCAGTGTAATACTGCCGAGGATTGTACTCGACAGAAGCAGGAAGGTGACTGGGACTGGTTCCGTTGTGCAGTTCGCACTACTACCGTAGTGCCAACCCCAACCCCAACGCCAACTGCCACTCCAACTCCTACTCCTACCCCAACTGCGACTCCAACACCTACTCCGACTCCAGACTGTTCTTCTAAAGAACACAAGGCTGACGACAAGTGTGGTGAAGTAATTGGCTCGACCCCAACCCCAACTCCCCCAACGGAGTTGCCGGCCACCGGTCCTGGTATGGCTGTAGTAGTAGCCTTAGCTAGTACCACAGCTGGCCTTGTCGGCCGCAAGTACTGGTTAGCTCGCTAACACAGCTAATCCATTCACATTAAAGGAGCCACCAGGCTCCTTTAATGGTTTGGAGGCCTTTTGTATAAACTCAACCGTCTGCCTCGTTTAAAAACATACGTCTCTTGCTCATTAACAAAACAAAACACCTACACACTAGATGGGCATATTGTTCCTCCATCAATTCCGGCCTCAGTCGCAGCATTGGGACCCCGATTGATGGAGGAAATACTATTCCATCACCAATCTCTGCTGATGAGGCAGACAAACAAGAGCAATTCGGCTCACGTATCCGCCTCTAAGAAAGGCAGGCTGGTATGAACACATCGTGGGTAAGGATTCGTCGAGGGAACGCCTGGCAAATCCATCTCTTCGACGAAGGGTTTAATTCAGATTACGAAGACGTCTACTTTAACGCTAGATCGGCTCGACGTATCTGGAGTGGAAGTCATTTTCTTAGTCAGGAGCAAGTCAAAAAGCTCTTCTCGGACTATCCAGAAGTATCCGCCAGGGTAGACTGGCTTGAACCACAAGTCTTGGCTATTCTTGACGGCACGTTCAATCCACCAGACGAAAAGGAGTTGGATATGACAGGCGAAACCGAAGAGCCAATCGACGCTCATTTCGTAGAAGTTGAGGATGACGAGGAAGTGAATGACTCACCCGAACCCAAAGGCATCGGCTTAGCGGTTATTGTGTCAGTGGCCGGCTTTGCCGCCCTGCTCTGGATAATCGTAAAGCTTGCCGGCGGAAATACTACCCAGGCAATTTGTCTTGCTGGCGCAGCACTAGTGATTAACTCCGTTCTGGGTGGCTTGCTGCGCGCAACCAAAGCTCTTCACCCGTAAGACAGAAAGGTATAGCAATGAAGACTATATGGGAAGTGATCAAGAAAATTTGGGTCTATATGATCTTGTTTGCCTTGGTCTGCTCCCTCATAATCCTGATTAGCTTTCCTTGGCTAACTGGAGGGAGTGACGGCAACCAGGCTCCATCATCCCCAACCCAAGCAGCCTTATTGTTGTCTAGCCCAACGCTCGAAGCAGCAGAATCTTCTACCCTCGCTGCCGTTGTAGATTCCCAGGCCACTATCATCAGCCTGCAGGCAACACAATACGCACTGCAGACCCAAGTGGCTCAATCTGAGTCAACACGAGTCGTTGTCACAGCCACAAGTATGCCACCCACGGCTACGGTTGAGCCGACGCAGACTCCTACTCAAGAGGCAACTGCCACCGCGACGGCTACGGAAGTACCGCCAACGGCAACTGTGGTACCTCCAACCAAGACGCCGCAGCCAACCGCTACGGCCACCAGCACCAAAGTAGTGTTGCCAACGGTAACGTCAACGCCACAGCGGAGAGCTACGCAAACGCCTCAGCCAACGGCCACGGCAACCGCCACAGCCACGCAAACGCCAGAACCTACTGCTGAACCAACCGAGAAACCTCTCGGCCTTCACCTAGGCTGGCGAGTAAAAAACGTCGACATTGATCAGTCTGTAATGACGGGACAGGTAATGCTTGTCGTGGGGCTCAACTCCACCGACGAGCCCATCTATCTCTATCCAGATCAGGATGGTCATGTCTCATTGACCTTGGCCGAGGCACCAGATATCAGCCCATTCGCTAACGTTCGGGTCATACCCAATGGCGAGTCGGTTAACCTCTTGCCTGCTATCTTCGCTCTGCAACTCAACGACAACACTCTGGTCCCTCTGGATCCAGGTGGCCAACCAGTTGCAACCGACGATGGATGGTTTAGACTCTCCATTTCCAACGACGCCACGCGCGTAGCTGGGCATGACGCAGTCTGGACCGATGGCTGCCAATCCACACAATGCGCCATCATGCAGGTCAAGACCTCCGGCAAAGTTCAGCCGCATGATTCAATTGACTGCCAGTCAATTGAATCATTTGTCACCGATTCGAATGGCTACTATGGCTACTATCGAGTCTGGAACCCCAATACTGGCTTTAATGTTGGTTTGGGTACCTATGCCATTGCGCCACAAGCTGACCTAGGCTCGGGCTGGTTCTGCTCGGTTGAATCTCGACCAAGCAACCCAATCTTTGTCAGTCAGTGGGACGGCCGACTTGTCTGGAGATATGATATAGCTCCAGTAGCTATTCAACCAATTCAGCCAACTCAAAAGGCGGCCGAGCCTGACACAAGTGAAAGCGAAGCCCAGCCAGTCATTCAGCCAGACCAAAATACTGGCTACGAGGAGGAGTACACAGAAGACTCGCAAACAGAGTCTTCTATTGATGATTCCGACGGTTGCCCAGAGTGCGATGCTGGGAACCGCAATCCCGACGACCCCATCGTTCCATCGGATACCGAAGGCGAATTGCCGCCGGGTTAAAGAGACAATAGAAAGGAGAGAAGGGAGGCCTAATCAGCCTCCCTTTTTATTATCATTTTATTATA
>CAZHWT010000017.1:13540-25920 GCA_964536215.1 uncultured Candidatus Saccharibacteria bacterium | reverse complement strand
GTGGTAAAAGACTTAACGCTGCTGGCGACGCTCCAAGTGCGCGTACCAGCTACATCCATCGCCATGGCCCGCCAGTAGTAGGTTTTATTGGCGGTCAGAATGTCAGCTGGGCGCATCGCATAGCTAGCCACCGCGCCATACCCATAACTAACGCCGCGAGTTTGTCCGGACCAGCCCACCGCCGAACTGGTTTGGTCGAACGTCTTTACCCCAACGGTAAAGTCCGCATCCTCAGCCAATTCGATTTTGTACTGCAAAGCGTCGCCATCGTCATCGCTACCGGCAATATAAAATACTGGCAAACAAGACACGGCCGTAGCGTCGTCCGACGGCTGAACCAGGCTTGGCGCATCTGCCGCTGTATTGTCATAACCCACCGTCCGGTTATTGTCCCGGTCGGCCACGTAGACCCGTCCATTATTTGGGTTAACCGTAATACTCACTGGCACCGCTAGTCCGGTCTGAGTGGTGCTGGGACTGCTGGCCGAAAATGAAGATTGTCCAATCACTTCGTCGGCGGCTTGTCCATCTGCAATAATCGGCTGTCGCCACACCAAGCCCCGGTTGTTTTGGCTATCAGCCACGTATACCACCCCGCTGGACTGACCAACGCTCACGCCGACTGGCTGCTTGAGCGATGTCTCACTGGCAGGGCTGCCAGCCGTGCCAGTTGTAAAGTTAGCCTGGCCCAACACATAATTAGCCGCCTGACCATTAGCTGTCACCGCCGCAGTCCAGACCAGCACCCGATTATTATCTGTATCAGCTACGTACAGATAGCCGCTGATAGCATCAAAATCTAGGCCACTGGGGGTATGCAACTTAGTTTGCGAGGTAGCAAAACTACTCGAGCCAAAGGTTGACTGGCCCAATACATAATCGGCCGTTTGACCATTCTGGCTCGGTAGCGCCGTCCAGACCATAACCCGGTTGTTGTCCTTGTCAGCCACTGCGACGGCATTAGTGCTAGTATTAACGGCTACTGCTGTCGGAGAGGCTAGGTTTTTATTGCTAGCAAAAGGTGCATTGGCTGAAAAGTTTTGCTGTCCTAATACGATGTCAGCCGTCTGGCCCGATTGGGTAATGGTATTGGTCCAAATAAGGACCCGGTTGTTGCCCGTGTCAGCCACATACAATCGTTGATTGGCAATGTCATAATAGAGTCCCGTTGGCGCGCTCAGGGTTGTATCCGATGGGCTCCCCCCTTGATTAGCCGCAGTCGATGAAAAGCTCACTTGCCCAATCACCAGATCGGCCAAAAAGTCCGGGAAGGCATTATTGGCATCTAAAGCGTAAACCATGACCCGGTTGTTATCCGTATCGGCGACAAAGAAATGGTGGTGGATGGGGTCAATGGCCACCCCTGACGGTCTGTGTAAACCACGGTTCTGGGGATTGTTCATGGTGTTGCCATAAAAATCCAGACCATCTTCGGCTGTTAGTTGCCCCAAAACCATACCTGCCGCCTGCCCATTAGCCGAAATGCTGCTCGTCCAGACAAGGCCGCGATTGTTTTGCCCGTCAGCCACATACAACTGGCTACCGGCTGCGGTGACGCCAATTGGTTGATTCATCATAATTGAGCTGACCCCCGACGTCCGCGTAGTCATGCTAGTTTGCCCCAAGACGTAGTCAGACGCTTGGCCATTAGTGGTAATCCCGGCCGTCCACACCAACACCCGGTTATTACCCGTGTCAGCAACGTAGGTTCGTCCACTCGTCACGCTAATATCCGACGGATGATCCATGCTAGTAGCCGATGTCCCCGTACCATTAGAAAAGAAGTATCCCTGACCAATGACCAGGTTGGCTGCCTGTCCATTACTAGAAATGGACAAATTCCAGACCATAATCCGGTTATTATTAGTGTCCGCTACCATCAGTCGGCTGCCACCTTCTACTACAATCCCTCCAGGCGCCGCCAGACCAACCTGGGTAGTGGCGGCGGCTGAGCTACTAAAATCCGACTGACCCAACACGTTTTGCGCTGCCTGGCCGTCGCCAGTTATTTGGCCAAAAACTAACACCCGGTTAAAATCTTTGTCAGCAATGTAAATCCGTAGCGACCCCTCACTCCCAGAAAAAGCAATGCCAGTTGGCGATAGCATGCGACTGTTGGAGATAGTGCTGCTAGTATTGCGGGAGATAAAATTATCCAAACCGATCACATGACTAGCCGTGGGGTTATTGCCAGTCACTGCGCTAAAAAGGAGCACTCGATTGTTGCCCGTATCGGAAACATAGACAGTGCCGCTACTCTCTTCGACGGCCACATAGGCTGGCCGACTAAGACTGGTGGCGCTGGGCGTGCCGCTACCTTGATTGGCTTCAGTTTCAGAAAAATTAACCTGCCCAACCACATAGTCAGCTTTTACATCATCTAGAGAATTGCTGGCTGATAACTCATAAGCCAACACCCGGTTGTTGCTAGTGTCAGCCACATAGAGTAAATGGTTAGTCTGATCCACCGCCATCGAACCTGGGCGGTTAAGACCAATATTAAGCGGATTGTTAATAGTTGAAGATTGAAAACTAGCCTCGCCAGTAAGCAAGGTTTGTCCCATCACTAAGCTGGCTGATTGGCCATTCTCATAGTAAGCTTGTGCCACCGGTGGTTGCGCTACAGGCTGAGCCACTAGAGTAGCAAGCGACAATATTGCCGCTCCTATCGCCGCCCAATTCCGTTTTTGCGCCATTCGACCAAACATACGCTCAGCAACCGAGGCTGCCATCCAATTTCAATCAGTGCTTGGCTCCTTACTGGAGCAGGGGGTCCTCAGGGTTAATCTTTTTTAACCGCTCAATGGCTTGGTGATAGGCTTCTGAGTTGGGATCGTCAGCTGTCAGGGATACCGCTAGCTCAGCCAAAGTGACGTCATTAGGGTTATTTTGCAACGCCTGATTAGCCGTATCGATGGCCTTACTATTCTGTTGCTGCAGGCGATAGACGGTAGCCAAATTAACATAGGCCTGGATGTACGTGGGGTTGGCGTCGATCAAGTCTTTATAAGCCTTAGCGGCTTTATCATACTTTTTCTGCTGATTATAAATATTGCCGAGCACTAGCTTGGCAAAAGGGTCCTTTTTCTGGTCGTATAGCGCTTGGTACGCTTTGATGGCTTCGTTGGTATGGTTGGTAGCTTGCATAGTCTGGCCATAGATACGCAGCTGTTCTGGGTCAGTTGGCAGAGACATGTTGAGCAGGAGAGGTGCCGCCTTCTTGTAGTCAGCTCGGCGATAGTAGTCGGTGGCCTGCTGCCAATTAACTGTCTGCTGATGAGTATGAAACTTCCAAGCCGCTGCAATCGCAACCACCACAATAACGGCTCCGACGGCCCACCAATATTTTTTGGCCCAAACAGCCGCTGAGCGAAGCGAAGAGGGTGACATTTTGGGCAACGACGGCTTTCGGCCATAGCGCAGAGTGGCTAGCCACGCAGACCAGCGCTGCTGGCGAGCGGGCTTAACAGATTGCGGCGAAAAAACGGTAGCTGGGGTCGGCGTAGACTCAATAGCCGGCGGAACTACTTCAGATAACGGCGGTTGGTTCTCTGAGGTATCATTTGTCATAGTTTCCATAGTATCAGGCAATCAGCAAAAAATCTAGCCGAATGGGATAAACTAACAAATCCTATTCCACCCGATACAGTTCATATAGCCCCTGTCTAAATATGGGTTCACCGTACGTAGAGGCAATGGTAGCAAAGTCGCGCAGACCATATTGCTCCTTTTCAACTGGACTAGCCACAATATACTTAATGTCCCATTTCTGGACTAGTTGACGCAGCTGATCTGGATTGCGAGTAGTGTACATAGTATCCATATCCCCCATTTTGGCCGAAATAGTATTCCACGTCGTTGGTGAATACCGCCAACCCCATTCATGACTAGCCCACCCCACTGGCACTGGCAGGCCGGTATAGGTGGAGATAGCCGATCGCTGGGTATAGCTCTCGCCTGACGCTTCCAAAATAGTTGGCTGACCCTTAATGTGCGTATTCATCCAATCAATCATAGCCAGCTGGTCGGGTCGCTCTGTTTGCAAAAAAGCATAGCCATTAATGGTGGTTGGAGTGTGATCTTTAAGCGTACTAAACCCCGACCAGGTCCCAACTAACGACAGGCCTATGAGCCCCCCAGCTATAACCACATACAGGTTATTCCATCGTCGATGCCACTGCAGAGAATGAAGTCGGCTTAAGCCGACTCCGGCGGCTATGGCTAATAGGACCCATGCTTGGTAATACACTTTAAAAATGGTATTGGCTCTGGCGTAGGGCGGGTTTTGGAATGAGTAAATATCTTTAAGATAAATAAATTCGGGCACGGCAATAACAAGTAGCGCAAAGACGAGTAGCACTACCCCAAAACGACTCGAAGCTGATTCGCCTGGTTGAACGGCATCCCGGTTCAACAGTTCTCGCCATACTTTAGGAAGTAGCCAAAACAAGGGCAAGCAGATAAACAGCATGATGCCAAAGTTGTTTAAGATAAACAATAATGGCGTTCGGAATAAAGCCACCCCCACTCCGCCAACTGGGACGTGAAAGTGGATGTAAAATGGGGCATACAGTGCTAGTGAGCCGATGCCTATCAGGGCCGTTATGGCCACAGCTCGACCAAATTGATGCCAGCTTACTTCTGTCTGAGCAAATTGTCGCACCAGAATAACCAAGCCAATTAATCCTCCGTAGACTGCTAGGTCAAACGAATTAGTTGGTCCAGTCGCTCCAAGCAGGAGAGTGAGAATAAAGAGCAAGGCAATCGGCAGCTTCCCTTGATAACTAAACAATACATATAGCAAGGCAATAATAGCTACTACCACAGGTAGGTCCAGCATATGGGCATGCATGTCAGCCACGATAAATGAGTAGAGGGGAAACTCATTAATAGTGTAAGGGTCGAGCCTGGTGGCGCTAAAGAAAATATAGTCCTTGGTTTGCTTAATTGAGTTAATAGCTGGATCAAGGTTAGACGATAGAGACAGCAAAAAAACGCTCAAGGCAGCCGCCACTTTGGATGCGGTCATCGCCACTACTAACCCAAACGTCACTGTGGCAACCAAAGCAAATACGCCGATTAAGCCCAGATTAACAGCATACTCTACTGGTACATGAGTTAGCTTGGAAATGGTGGCCACAATAAAATGACCAAAGTAGTAATAGTTTGTCGGCTCACCAGCATACCAAACGTCTTTCGGAGGCAGCCAGTCTCCTCGTAACAAGCCATTTAAAATAGCCACATCCATCATTTTCTCTACCCCCTCGGCTCTGGGGTTAAAGGACCTTACAAAACTCCATCCCAGCAGGGCTGCCGCCATGATCCCCTCTTCAGCCAAGATAAGTCGGTTAAGGTAATTGGTGATAGGCTGTCGCTGCTTAAAAATCCGCCAGCCTGCCGAGACTAGAGCTAGCGCTAAAATAACCGTCACGCCCACGCTGCCAAAAGGCACAATATGCAACGAAGCTAATAGCCAGGCAAGATAGCTAAGACCAATCAGCCCAACAACTTTGCTCAGCGCGTACCCAAAGTCTGGCAACCGATCAAAATAGGGCTTTAGCCATACGTATGCCACCCACCCCGGCAACAAAAGACCCACCCACCAACCTAAAATAGGCAACATACTATCCATACCCACGTATTGTAGCAGAGTAGATGAGTTACGAATACAGGTTGAGAGGAGCAGGTAATGGGTTTCGATTTACGATGTACGATCGGCGATTTACCGCCAACAACCCGCATCCCCCCATGCTCCTCCGCACTATCGGCCCTTCTAGAGGCCTTGTGGGCCCTGGCAAGGCCATTCTAGAGGGCATTTTGTGAGGTATAGCTCACCACAGTAGACCGCCGGTAGAGTTAGACGTACCGTTGGCTTCCTCAGCGGTTTCCCTAGCCTGACGCGACTCCAGATCGGCCAGTCTTGACTGCATGTCGGACAGATTAGATTTTTCTTTAGCTAAGTTAGATTCTATACCACTAATTTTCTGCTGCTCATCCGAAATTAGTCGTTGCTGATTTTGAATATCTGATTGTAAACTCATACGACTCACCTCCTTCGCAACTATCAATACATTATAACATAGTTGTAAAGTAATGTGAGTAATGTTATATAAGGATTAAGCAGCATACTTTTGATTTTTCATGTGCTTATCATCAAGGTTTTCACGGATGTCAGCGTAATTTGCAACTTCTTGCTCCAATGACGTTAAAAAATGATCGGTCGGGTCGGCGTATGGGGTATAACAAGCTTGATCGCGGTTAAAATAATTGGGCACCATTAATACAAATGAACTAACGTTTGCGTACTCTTTTTCCAAACGTAAAATTTTATTACTTGCACCTCGCATTCTTCTCTTCTGGAAGTCGTCCAAGTCTTGACTATAGCGCTCAACATGGCGAGCCGGAATAAGTCTCGGTCGGAGAATGCTACCGGCTTTTACTTGAACCGCCCATACAGGTCTCGGGCTGGTGACAAGACCATCATATTCAGCGTCTCGAGCGTCGACCCAAAGATCCACCTTGCCGTCGCCTGTATCCTCTTCTGGACTTGATATATATGACTTAAATCCGCAAGACTGTTCGAATGCTTTTAAGCTGGCCCATTCCCCGCTAAGTCCGGCAATGAAACTCTGGTAGTCCGGCTCCCATTGACCCTCAAGCCTGGAAAAATAATCCTGAGATAGCTTCATCAGCCCGGCAAACACTTTGGTGCGCATACCTTCAGATCCACGCTCAGTCAGCTGTTGCAGACAGAGTGAGTCCTTCAATGCCCTGCTCCCATAGTAGGATTTTTCATCAAAAGAGGCGTTCTCTCTCGGGTGAGTGTGGGCCATTACATAATGGTCGAGGTTGGCTCGGACTCCATTCAGTGTATATTCAAAGGCAGCCAATCTATCTTGATTCTTAATCTCTAAAGCCTCATCGGCCAAATGACCATATTCCTGCGTTTCCCGATCGGGCGTGAGTTCCCACTGATTACCCTTTTCCTCTTGTTCGGTCCTTACCCTTGAATGCTCTCGCCAGTTTAGATTTTCGTAGGAATGTTGTAGTGCCATGCCTCAATCCTAGCATGACCGAGGTGAGAACTAAAGTGTTAGGTTGGTGGTATAATCTGTCCCAGAGAAGATTGCGCAACAAAGCTAAAAAGGAGAGCAAAGATGCAAAAGATGCGCTGGACAGCTTTGGGCCTGCTAATGCTAGTGTCCTTAATCTATGTCCTGCGGTGGATTCTCCTCATTATGCGGTTTGGGATAGCATCTATCGCAGATGTGCCGACAAGCCGGGCTAGCGGATCAGCATTTCCTACCCTGTTTGAGGCTGATCGACTGCAGAATTGGATGGTCGCCAACCCAGCTTTGGTCTATTTGACCATAGCCTTGGTGTATATCTTTATTCTGCTACTTATCGCCGTCGATCTGACTATTGACGCCTGTCGTAAAAATAGACCATACATCAAGTTGTCGAGAGAGGTAGTAATTTCGATCGGCACAAGTCTGGCATTGGTACTGTTTTGCAGTATTCAGATTAACAGCCTTTAACAGTAAGCCTCCGATATAACTTTCGGAGGCTCTTCTTTTCTATATAATCAACATGGCATCACCAAATGAGTAGAATCGATAACTTTGCTCAATAGCATGTCGATAGCAGCACATCATTTCCTCGTATCCCATAAAGGCCGCAATCATCATCAACAAGCTGGTTTTGGGTAGGTGAAAGTTAGTAATTAGCGCATCCACCGCCTTAAACCGATACCCCGGATAAATAAAAATCTCTGTCGCCCCACTCGCCTCTTTAAACACGGTGGGTAAGTCGTAACTCTGACTGTGTAATTCGGCAGCCGCCGCCTCCAGCGTCCTCACGCTAGTCGTCCCCACCGCTGTAATATGCTCTGCTTGGTTCAACAGCTTCGCCGTCTCGGCGGAAATATGGTACGTCTCTTGGTGCAGATGCACCTCGTCCAATTTGTCCGTCTTAATCGGTGCAAAAGTGCCCAATCCAACCTCTAATGTCACTTCGGCAATAGAATGATGCTCCTTAATTTTCGTCAGCAACTCTGGCGTAAAATGTAGCCCAGCCGTTGGCGCCGCCTTGCTACCAGGAGTTTTGGCATACACAGTTTGGTACTCCTCGGCTAGTTTTTCATTCTGAGCAATATATGGCGGCAGCGGCGTCAGTCTAAAATTGTCCAGGCGAGTGTCATCTAAGGCATAGTTAAACACCAGCGTCCGAATGCCATCTGCATCGACTGCTGTCACTTCCGCCTCAATTCCCTCGGCCAATTGCACCATTTTATGCAATTTAAACTTAGGTCCTGGCTTAATTAGTGCTCGCACTGACCTGTCGTTAACCGTCTCCAGGATAAATACTTCCAAATTGCCAAAGCGAAGCCGACATTTATCCACTTTGGTATTATTCAGCACCAACGTGGTCTTGTCCGGTAGAAAATGAGCAATGTCCCGAAAAATAGCATCTGTAATTTGCCCAGTCTGACGGTCAAAGACTAGCAGCTTGGCTGCATCTCGTGGCGAAGCTGGCTGCTGAGCAATCAGCTCATCCGGCAAGTCAAAATCAAAATCCGATAAAGAATATTCCATAAACCACAGTAGTATAGCACGATGGCAAGGTGTGGGGTTAAAGGTTAAAGGTTGAAGGCTAGAGATTAGCATAAAAATAATTTCGGCAACAACTATCCCCTTCAACCTTCCACCTTCAACCTCCCCTCCCCTTTACACCTCCTGTACAATAGAAATATAAGATAAAAGGAGAGTCATATGTCATACAATCAACTGACCGCCGAAGAAGAAAAAGTCATTCTGCGTAAAGGTACCGAGGCGCCATTTTCTGGCGACTATGAAACTAATTGGGATACGGGCACCTACATCTGCAAGCGCTGCAACAACCCGCTCTATCAATCGGTAAATAAATTCGACGCCAGCTGCGGTTGGCCTAGCTTTGATAAAGAGATCCCCGAAGCCGTCATTCGCAAGATGGATGCCGATGGTTACCGAACCGAAGTGCTCTGCGCTAACTGTCATGCCCATCTGGGACATGTCTTTACCGGTGAAGAATTTACCAAGGCCAACACCCGCCATTGCATAAATTCTATTTCAATGAAGTTTGTTCCAGAAGGTGAAGAATTACCAGATATTTTGTCATCTTAGGCGTTAAGATTAAAATTCATTTGGATTCTTGGGTCTTTGGATGCTTGGATCTTACAGCGCCTGTACCGAAGTGATTTAGTAATTCGTATAAATGAAAGGAGAACAAAATGGATAAAATAATGAACCGCGCTGTCTTGGGTGCCGGTTGTTTTTGGTGCACTGAAGCAGTGTTTAATCAACTCAAAGGTGTAAAGAGCGTTGTCCCAGGGTATGCCGGCGGCACTACAGTCGACCCTACCTATGAAGAGGTTTGCTCCGGCACGACTGGTCACGCCGAAGTATCCAGTGTAGAGTTCGACCCATCGATTCTGAGCTATGAGCAACTGTTGGATGTTTTTATGCACACGCATAACCCAACCACCTTAAACCAACAAGGTAACGACCGCGGCACTCAATACCGCTCCGTCATCTTTACCACGTCCGATGAACAGGCTGAACAGGCTAAGCAAGCTATTCAAAAGTTTAACGATGAAAAAATCTTCGACACTCCGGCCGTTACTGAGGTGCAACCTCTTGAAGCTTTCTACCCTGCCGAAGACTATCATCTAAAGTATTACCAGCGGAATCAAGAAGCTCCCTACTGTCAGGTAATTATTAATCCTAAGTTAGCCAAATTTCGGGAAAAGTATAAAGAATTAGCTAAATGAAGTTGGGCGGCGGATTGCTCCGCCGCCTCTGGTTGGATTGCCTCCGTTTGATACGGCTCAAACCAAGGGTTAAGCATAGTCCCGAACGCTTCGACCAACTGATCAAAGCGTGATCGTGATATAGGCAACTCTTCTGCCCCGCCGTGTCCATTTAATACCCAGTCAAACTGGTGTGTCTGGAGCATCCGTAAAGATGCCTGCCACGTCAGCAACGCCCGACACCAGACTCCCAGATCGGCCCCTGTCAGAGATCGCATTCCGCCGCAGAATGTATCTCCGGCAAATATAAGGCGCATTGATGCTCCTAACAGGCAGATACAGCCTGGCGTATGTCCCGGCGTCTCCAGTACTTGCCAAAGGTGATCGCCTGCCCGAATGCGCTGCCCATGACGCAGCAGCTTGCGATGTTGCCTTGGCAGCGGTTCGAAGGCTTTGCCGTAAACGTAGGCTGCATTGCGATAGGCATCGCCGTGCTTAGCATCCTCCCAAGCTAGAGCATGCATGCGCAACTGTAGTCTCGGATGCATGGCCCGAAGCAATGGGAAAGCACTAATGTGGTCATAGTCCGCATGGGTGGCTATGACTTGTTTAATGTCGGTCAGCTTGAGTCCCAGTTTACGTAATCCGGCCAGAATCCGCGGCACATCCTCAGGCTGCCCGCAGTCGATCAGCGTCGGCCATCGTCCAGTTAGCAAATACACGTTTGCATAACTGGGATGAGGCTCTCCGCCACATAATTGATAGACCCCCGCGGCAAACTGACGCGGATACACCATTACTCCCATTGGACACTCTCCCTAACTGTCTTCACCTCTAGCCTAATCAAGTAGCCTATTCGCAGGAATTGTATCTCTGTCGACAAGCGATGTAAAGGCATAAAACCCCGAAACCAACCCGCAGAAAGTTCAGACCTTCCAAGTCCTTATCCCAGAGGACCTAGCTTGCCCTATCGGTTTTGGAAACTTTTGGTAAGTCTGGGCACTAATCAAGCACTAAGTGTTTTATGCGCGACAGGTTGCGTTGGTAGTCAGCTCGGTCATAAACAAACTGCTTGTAAGCATCCTTATTCGGAAACAGTTGAGCAATGAATTCAGTCATAACTAGCGGGGAAGATTTATCAGAGGTATAGCTAGAAAATGACGACCATGGATAATCAGCTAGATCCTCGACGGAACCTACTACATAATCAGAGTATGGATTGAGATGAATATATCGGGATAGATGGAGTAATTGAGCTTCATCTTCAACTCTCACAGCCTTGAAAGGCCTCTTGAACAAAGCTCCATCTCTGCCATGAAGTTCGTTGGCATATCGCGTAAAACTATTGTGGAACTGGCTGATAAAATGGGAGATACCTCCGTCGCGCAACTGTTGAAGTAGAAAATGGTAGTGGTTGTCCATTAAGCAATACGCTAATATATTGACCAACTCCCCGCTTTGATACTGACGTTGTCGAGCTTGGAATTGCTCCTCTGGACTTTTTTGCAAGTACCCCGCCAATCCGTCTAGGCTATCCACGAAACGATAGAAGTCAATTGCTTGCACAGCTCGTCTAAACTCACGGATAGACAGGAAAACTGGCTGTTTATTTATGCCCCGATCCAACACATGATAAATTCCGCCTGTCATAAAGTGTCGTAGTTGGTACGGCATGCGACCTCATTTCTAGGCAGATAGATTTATTACCGCCGGTATACACCTAGGGCAAGCTAGGTGTCAAGAGATAAGGACTTTCCAGGTCCGGGGAGAGAGCTGTGAAAGGGGTCAAGCTGGTGGATAAGAGTAGATATGATTGGTTAGCGGAAAACGAGGCGGACGAAGCTTTCGGCTAGGGGGATGTTTTGGTCGGTGCCCAAGCGCTGATGGGTGGCTCGCATGCGGTCGGTTAACTTGTCCAGTTCGTCAATTTGGCTGACATGAGCAGCAATCGATGCCATCTTGGTCTCGAAGTGATCAGTAATATCGAACAAAAAGCCTGGTTCATCAAAATTCCACAAGTATAGCTCCGGCGTAATGTGTGGCATGAGGCCTTCCACGGCGTGATCTGGGAAAGATTGCAAATCTCTGGAAAGCGGATACACAGCATCGAGAACTGCCACGCCAGTGGCACGATGATCATTATGGTTAACCGAGGCCGTCCCATCGGCGTTCATTTTGTAGAACCAGTGAGGATCATGACTAAAAATCATGTCTGGCTTAATCCGACGGATTAAGCGAACGATCTTTTCCTTAAAGGTAATGTCGGCAATCAGATTGCCATCTTCCTCATCTAAAAAGATTACCTCAGTTGCACCTAAAACTTTGGCTGCATCAGCCTGCTCTTTTTTACGACTGGCTACTAGCTCAGCTTTTTCGAATTCATGCTGTCGGCTACCCCGATTACCATCAGTCGAAACGGCAAAATATAACGTAGCTCCTTCGGCTGCCAATTTGGCCATAGTCCCGCCGCAGCCAAATTCAATATCGTCTGGATGAGCGCCAATAGCCAGGACTACTTTGTCTTTGTAAGAAGTGGTTGGTTCAGTCATATTCAATAGTATAGCATGGCCTTGGTGAGTGGTGAGTGGTGAGT
>CAZHWT010000017.1:0-13440 GCA_964536215.1 uncultured Candidatus Saccharibacteria bacterium | reverse complement strand
GGTTCAGTCATATTCAATAGTATAGCATGGCCTTGGTGAGTGGTGAGTGGTGAGTGGTGAGTGGTGAGTGGTGAGTGGTGAGTAGTGTTTATAAACTTGCACCCTTGCTGCCTGGTTCAACCTCAGCAGCCTACAACTCAATCAGCATACAAAATGCCATTGCCTCGCCTACTTGCCTACTCCCGACGTGCCTACCTGACTATGGCCAGATCGCCTATTGTCCGTCTAGGCTCATTGTGCCAAATAATTTCCATTCCCCATCTTCCAAATGCAGAACCATGTCGTATTGCGTAGTTGAACCATCGTGAGTGTAAGAAACGCGCTGCTTAGCCCATTCGGTTGAGATGACCGGATCGCCTATCGGCTCCAGATTCACATTACCCGTCGCGCCAAACGCCTCAGCCAAGTTTTCGGCGGTAAAAACAGTCGTCAACTGACTGCTAAATAAGTTGTATAGCGCCTGGCTGTCGTTGTCCTTAAATGCTTTATGAACCTGAGAGGTAGTAATATTCACAGCCGCTTTCTGGGTATCGTATTGCTCGCCTTCGACAGTTGGAGTAAAAGAAATGGTCGGCTGCACTCTTGGCGCAGCGGATTCCACAACTGGCACAATGCTATCAACCATGGCTGGGACCGATGCTGCGGGCGGTGTATCAGCCGGCGTCGGCGTGGCCGTATCGGCTGAAATATTTGACTGAACCCGAGTTGGCTTATCCTGATGAGCCACCCTTACAGTCTGATCAGCAATGCGCTGAAATACTATGACGCCACCAATCAAAATAGCAGTCATTGCTGTCGCTGCCGCCAGCCCTAACCACCACCGTCTAGGCAAGTGAATAAATAATTTCATGGCCGCGTTATACTACTATAGTGCTTCGATGTCAAATGCGAATGGCAAAATTCGAATGACGCAAACCTCGAATGCTACAAATGTCCAATTATCCGAACTGGCTTGCAGTTCCAGATTCCAAAACTCAGAGCCGAATTGCACCGTTAGAATTACGAATTACGCAACGAGTAGTCGGATAAAATACGAGAATAGCCAGCGAATAAATGTCGGAATGAGAGAATATGTTCCTAGAATCCGCCGGAGGCGGACAGGCCTAAAACCCGACGAACAGATTCGGATTTATTCGTATCTCAGAGCTTCGATCGGATTGAGTCGACTCGCCTTAAGCGACGGCAGGGCGCCGGCAATAAAGGCAATCAGCATAATCAGGCCAATGATCCCTAATGACGGCAAAAGGGGGAATGCTAATAGATTAAATCCGTCAAAGTCCTTTAGGAATGTATCTGTGGCAATAGGGTTAACAATCGCTCCAATTAACAGACTAGTCAGTACGCCAAGCAACGATCCCCAGAAGCCCAAGCTAATAGCCTCAACCGAGAAAATGGTAAAGATGGCTTTACGGCTGGTGCCGAGCGCTTTCATTAGCCCAATCTCTCGCGTCCGTTCGTTAACCGCCATTAACAAAGTATTAACAATGCCAAAACTTGCCGCCAGCAAAGCAATTGCTCCAAAAATATTCAAGCCAATCTGAATAGTATTAATGACCTGACTAACAATGCCAATCTGATCCTGCACGGTCATAGCCTGGTAGCCTTGTTTGTCCAGAGTATCTTTTAGTTTATCAACCTGCTCATCGGTATAACTCTCTTCAAACTGGGCCACAATTGCCTGGTAGCTATTAGCTAGATTAGCATTCTGACCACTCTGAGCGGCATGAATCGCTTCGGCCAAACCATTGCTCATATAGGCACTCCCGCCACCGATTAATGAGGCAGCCTGAACTCCAGTAATGGTGGCTTCAAGCGTGTGCTGCTGTTGCTGAGCATCTTTAAAGCCAAGTGCGACTGTTTGGCCGACCGCCGCCTGGTTAGATGAAAATCCCAACGTTTTAACATACTTTTCTGGAATAGTAATTTGATTATCAGTCTGATTATCCACCATTTTGCCAGCCAGCATATCTATTTTTAGACCGTCGGTGTATTGCTGAGCAGTAAAGACGTACTTTTTATCACCTGTGGCAATATAATCAATCGAAATAGTATACTGCGGCGTCGCCTCGATAATCCCTGTAGTATCACGCAACGTATCTAAATCTTTACTCGTCAGCAAAGCGATATTAAACATGCCCGTCGTCTTATCAGGGTCGTATTCTTGGACATCTTCACTGCCAAATTCTGGACCGGAATCCTGTTTAACCATAATAATCAGACTATTTTCGGCTCCAACATTGCCCAATTGTTTGTTCACATAGGCTTTAACCCCATTGCCAACCCCATTGGTTAAAGAAATGGTTAATGCTCCTATAAACACTGCAATAATAGTCAACGCTGTTCTTAGCTTGGATCGGACCAGATTCGTCTGGGCCATGCGCATCGTATCAGTTATTTTCATTTGCCGGTCTCCTTAATAATTTCGCCGTCCTTAATGGTTAATTGGCGCTGGCACAAGTCGGCCATATCCTGGTCGTGAGTTACCATCACCAAGGTGATTCCCTGCTCTTTTTGCAGGCTAAATAGTAAATCTGTCACAATTTGACCATTTTCACTATCCAAATTACCAGTCGGCTCATCGGCAAAAATGACTTCCGGGTGCGTAATGAGAGCCCGAGCAATACATAAGCGCTGCTTTTGGCCGCCCGATAAATCATTAGCTTTCTGCTTAGCTTTATCGGCCAGGCCGACGGACTCCAACATAGCCAAACCACGCTTCTTTCGCTCCGCTGGCGAGATGCCCATAATCATTAATGGTAGCACCACATTTTCCAAACAGGTATTACGCGGATTAACAAAAAATTGCTGAAAGACGAAGCCAAAGGTCTTGTTGCGCAACCGCTCCAGATCTCCCTGCTTAAGCTTGGACACATCCTGCCCCTTAAGCACAATTGACCCCTTGGACGGTTTATCCAGCGTAGCCAGAATGTGCATTAATGTCGACTTACCGCTCCCACTCTTACCAATAATGGCCACGCTCTCCCCCGCCGCAATAGCCAGCGACACGTCTTTTAAGGCCGCGACCTCTTCGCCAGCGCTGTGATAAATTTTACTGACATGTTTTAGCTCAATTATGGTTTCGGCCATCAAAACTCCTTCAAATACAAAGACTATTATGACAGCAAAGGCTATATAAGGTCAAAGGGAAAACTAAGTCAAAAGCCAGAGGTCAAAAGGCAAAATTACAAGTCAAAGTTCAAAAGTACCCAATCCGTCATTCTGAAGCTGGCCGAAGAATCTTCCAGACAGAATATAAAAACCGAGGAAGATCCCTCACTGCTGCTCAGGATGACCAATTAGTTCAACTTTTCACCTTTAACCCTCACTTTTGACCTTTGCCTTTTGCATTTTGACATTCGTACGTACACATGTACGTACATGTGTACGTACTATCTCACCGCAGCCACGAATTCCTGAATCAAAGGAATCTTGCTCACATAATTTTTATACATATCAACATAGTGCTTATGTCGGTTAGCCTCGTCGCCGTAGCCACCCGTCTGGTCAATTTCGTAGAGGCCGGTGTCCTTATTAAACTTAGCTAAATATTCCCAGCGAGCCAAGTAACTAGACAACCAATAGCAACTGACGAGCGGGCAAGTTAAATGCCAAGGTACAAGAGTCCAAATGTCAAACAAAACTGCAAGAAATAAGAAATAAAGCGCTGCCACCAGTGCTAAAATCCCGCTAATCGCTAATCGCTAATCGCTTTCGAATAACGAATAACGAATAACGAAGCATCGAACAAACGAGGAAGCAAATCTCCCACCTAAATCTCCTTTAGTGATGATGACCCATTTTAGCTAACTCTGCTTCAGTCGGTTCTTTGCGGAAAACCATCCAGGCAGCCGCTATGGTGACTACTGGCACAGCCAAAATCAGGCCAAAGCTGCCGATAATCGTCCGCATAATCTCATCGAACAAGGTTTCACTATTCAAAATAACCCACAAGGGCTGGTCTGAAGGATTTAAAACTAAGAACAAAAACACCGCCAAAGATGAGCCAGCATAAGCAATGACTAAAGTGTTGACCAAAGACAAAATATGTTCTCGTCCCACAACCATGCTGCGCTTTATCAGGTACCCCCATTGTGGCTTGTCCATGGCATGGAAAAGTTCAAACACAGTAGCCGCTTGTGTAGTTGTAACATCGTTCAGCGCCCCAACCATACCAATAATAATACCTCCCAACAGCAGGCCCTGAGTGTTAATATGCGCTGTCGTTTGGTTGAGCTGCAGCGAATAGACCTCGTCGCTAGATACGCCAGTCATCTTAGTTAAGTAAACAGCCAGCAGCGACAATAGTCCGGTAAGTACTAGGGCGCCAAAAGTTGATAAGAGCGCTACGGTAGTCTGCCGAGACACGCCGTGAGCCAGATAGGTGGTCAAAAAGAGGATAACAAACGAGCCGGCAATGCTCACCAGTAACGGGTCATGGCCGTTTAAAATCTGTGGCGCTACCCAGAACGTAATAACGCCTAGGCTAAAAATAAGCCCCAGCAACGACCCTACTCCTCTCCAGCCCGTCACTACCAGCACCAGGATGACAAAAAATACACCAAAAACGGCCAGCCAAGGCAGTCGGTACGTATCAACAATAATATGCTCAGTCTGGCCCGCTTGGTCGGTAAACGTGGTTAACACCACCGTGTCGCCCTTACGGACTTTTTGCCCATCAGTAATTTGGGTAGTTCCACCATGTTCCACTTTAATAATCTGTCCAGCCGCTGGCCCATCCAGAATCTTCAGAGTTACATCCTGGTACAAATTTTCAAACCCATGAATTTCTTTTGTACCTTCTTTATCCACGCTCTGAACCTGGGCCTTGGCAAAAGTCTGATCCGGAATATCAACCGACTCCTGCGCCCCAACCGCCGCTGGCGCCAACAAAGTCACCAACAAACCTCCCACCACCAGACCTAATTTAGACAGAAAATTCATACCTACTCAGTATGGCGACCAGCTAGCCGATCGTCAATCGTAGACCCGGAATCGCATATCGTAGATCGTATATCGTAAATCGTAGTTTGTACTCCCCCCTGCCTTTCTGTCATTCTCGACCTGACCCCGATTAAATCGGGACTAATTGTAGATCGAGAATCGTTGATCGATTTTTACTGTCATTCCCGGCTTGATCGGGAATCGGATTCTCGATCGGGTCGAGAATGACAGTAAGAAAAGGATTCCTACTACCCAGTCCAGATTGTATCGGGATGAGTAATCCTGCAGTCTAGCGCAGCCTAGCTACTCGCGACTTGCCTACTATCCGCGCTACGGAGATCGCCGCTGCTAATCCTCCGGATCAGGCACCGTATCCCCTTCTTTGCGTGCCTCAGACAAGCCAATTGCGATAGCTTGGTCGCGATCTGTGACCTTCTTGCCCGACCGCCCACTCTTTAACTTCCCCTTTTTAAATTCTGCCATAACTTTCTTCAGCTTTTTCTGTGTTTTTGGTCCGTACTTAGCCATACTTACCCCCTTTTATAGATTATATACTTTATAGTACTATTATCACATAGTAGTACAATCTATTTCAAAATAAATAGTGGAGACAGAGATGCGGTAAGATTTAAGATCCAGACATAATTTTAAGATTCAAGCCACAAGACGCAAAATAAGCCGCAAATCATGAACAGTCTGTATTTTGTAGCTTATTCTAAATCTTGAGTTTTTGAGTTTGGGTTTTATGTCTGGATCTTTAATCTTGTATCTCAAACCCCGGTCTAATCGGGGTAAACCTTAACCTCTGGTGGAGCTGAAGCAAAACCTCAGCCCCGAACAATTCCGTTCTGGAATTCTGCGCGACCGATGTTTTAACGCTGCTAGTCTTTATTTCGAATCAACTCTAGCTCCATAACTATGTAACCCAATCCAATCACGATCAACCCACCAACTATCTTAGCGGCCGGCCAACCAAAACTCCAATCGTCAAAAAAAGTCTCCAATACAGATTGAATTACTCCAGTCGAAAACGTCCCAACTCCCAATATAATCAAAAACAGCGCCACGCCATAAAACTTACGGTCACCTTTGGCTTTAGGAGTAAATAGCATACCACTACTGTAGCACTCTCGCCCCTCGCAGGCAAGCGCTCAGTGAATTGGCACCTGGTCATACACCAAGCGCTTGCCGTTAACTATCTGCTTTTGATCTATTCCTCAGTCTCCGCAGCATGCTCAATTGAGATAGCATCTGGCAAGGATGGCTGCCCAGATTCATCTTCAGGTTCAAACATTTCGCGGTATCGCGCCAAGCCTTCAGCCCGACCTTCATCCGTGTATTGCTGGGCCTTAGCCTCATCGACTGACCCGGCGTCGGTTGGCTCAGAGGCCTTGTAACGGCCGTACTTCGTTGTATATCGCTCTTCGGCTTCTGCTTCTGCCTGCTCTTGAGCTGCTGTTGCCTCCCGATTATCAACAAGACCATTCTTCTCCGAAACGCTACTAATAGCTTGTCGCCTTGCTTCACCTAAGAACGCATTTCGCGCCGCCCGCTCTTTAAGAAAATCATAATAATCAACCTCTTGCTCACCCACTTGTCCAGGCTCTGTCTGCTCTGTCTCCACGGTGGTTGTTTGACCTTCCGGTTGGCTTAACTTATCGGTTGGCACACCTTCTGGCCTTCTACCAAATCCTAAAAATCCCATATATTCCTCCTAAGAATGTCTATCGTAATGTGTTCAGCATACACATATCAATTTGCTGCTGTCAAAAATCTGCCGCCGCGTATCGATAAAATGGACAATAAAGAGCACTAAACGCTCAATCACCAGAGCATTGATAGTCTAAAAAAGTGCCCCGACGACGCTGTCGGGGCAGTGCTGGGCTCCACCTAGGATCTTGCCTGGTAGAGAACGTGCAGCCATAGTGAGCGACCCAGTACTGGATCGTCAAATTGTAGTATACACCCATCAAAAGAATCGCTAGCCAGATCGATGAGCATGGGTGCCATGCGCTAGTCGGGCTAGTACCCGACATACTCCTGGTCAGATTCCGGGGTGTCTAGTGCAAGGTCTTCATTTCCTCCTTCACTTAGCCTCCGCCGCTCCTCAACTTGCAACCTGGCGATAGCATGCTTAATCTGATCTGTTGTCATAAGATCTGGACGCCAACTCGGCACTGGTTGCTCAACGGTCTTGCTCAGGCGAACAACACTCTCTCGGAGTTGGCCAAGGGGCATAACGGCTTCAAGAAGAATTGCCGCCAAGCCTTCACCTTCCCGAAGTATGGCCAGAAGGATGTGTTCGGAACGAATCGAGTCCTGCTGAAGCTGATGGCTTTCTATTACTGCCAATTCGATCACTTTTTTAGATCGATTAGTCAGCCCTACCTCGCCATCCGACTCCTGGCTCTCTTTAGCAGAGATGTGTTCGACTTGCGGGCGAAGCATCTCATAGCTAATAGCGGCATTCTCTAAAGCCATTGTTGCCGCATTTGGCTCTTGAGCTCTCATGATTCCCAACAGCAAGTGGCCAGTATTGACCTGTCTGCAGCTCATGGACGCTGCTTCTTGCCGAGCATTGACGAGAGCTTCCTGGACTTGACCTGAGAACTTCTTCAACTTTTTCTGCAACATGGTCATCTCTCCTGCGCCATGCATACACTGTCGGTTTTTTCTCGCACCGAGAAAAATAGCCGTCAGAAGTGCCTGCATTATACACCGCTCGCACTAATAGGTGCGGCGCTTACAGTAACGGTCTTATAGATTGTTGGAAAAACTGGTCAATGGCAGCGATAAATTCAGTATTCGAGCCATTATTTAAAAGATGAATATCAGCCTTGGCCCCAATGGCTGGGATCTGCAACTCGCTTTCAGCTCGCTCTTCCCGATCAAACTGCGCCCTACTCATTGCGGTTTCGCTATGTTTTTCACCTCGCTGTCGCAGGCGGTCAAACCGGACCGTGGTATCTGCCGTGACATAAATGATGAGATTAGTCTCAAAACTCCGAATCAGCTCGTAATCGCTCCACCACCGCACCCCATCCATAATATAAATATCTGCCTTGCTCTGCTCAATCATTGGCCGGGCAGCTCTGGACAAAACGCCCTGACCAAAGCCAATTTCCATAACTCTCGGTAACTCTTGTAAATTTCGTCTGGTCTTGTCAATTCCCCACATATCCAGCGTCTGCCCCAGTATCGCCGAAAATCTGCCTACCTCGACAGATGTTTTAGTACCAGCCAGCTCTGGCACCCGCCGAGCTAAACTACTCTTACCTGCCCCATTTTCTCCAACCACCCCAATCAAAAGCTTCATAACAATCCTTTTTTGGCCCATTACCTTCTCTGAGATACCGTCTTCAAGGCAAAAATACTTTTATTCGTCTTACCGTAAGCTTACCCTTAGAAGTTAACAGACTGTACCTTTCTAAACTTCAAGCTAATTTTTTCTTAGTTCATGCCTTCTGTACATTAAAAGCACCATCCAGGAACTCAACTACTTTCGGGTAGGCATCTAGCCGGTTATGCATTAGATTCATAAAATAATAACTAGATACCAATTTAAATAGAGCAATGGGATAAATTATACCGCTAAAATTTCTAATAAATCACAATGTGCATGCTACATGACTTTACTGGCAAGCAAATGTTGCTTGTCATTGGGGATCACCTCATTTGCCGTCGCTCTGGCGCCTCTCAATGAAGAGCAAAGGATTCAAGTCATCAAACAAGCTTCGCAATGCAAATAAATGGCTATTTAAATAGCCATTTATGATTAGAGTAAAAAAGCTAACCTTGTAACACCGCCGCAGCTGTAGACATCTGATATCTGAAAATTTGTCGGCATACTTAAGATAATCTTTAAGCTCTTCACAAAACGTCATATAGCCAAAATATCGTTTAAAAAAGAGGCGCCACATTGTGGCGCCTATACTATTTCGCATAACCCGAACAGCTTAATTGCAGCTGTGGGGAATGAACACGTTGAAAAGTCCTTTATCTTCGCTCACTATTTGCCAGGTTTCTGGCAATAACTCCGTGAGTGTGTCATCATAGTATGCACTCACGATCGATCCTCCTATTATTTGCGACTGTGCAGCGACCTTCCATCCCAAAATCTTTTGGGCCTGATCGGGAGTTGCACACGTTCCCAGCTGACGCAGATCACCCGCCAGCCTAAAATGGAGTCATGAGGACACTCTGTCTCGTTTGGAGCATAGGTGAATGTGCCACGACCCATAAATCCATTTACCTGCCGTGGCCCATATAAAGCAGGTTTATCTGTTTCCGCGCAGCCAAAACTTGTGCCTACAGGCTCGGTCTCACCTCCGTCCGGATATTCCAGGGTATATCCCTCCAACTTCCAACCAGCCGGGACCCAAACATGGTGTTCGCACGGATCAAACATCGTCACATACGACACAATATCAAAGCTATCGCCATGACGCGATATAGTGCTCCGCGGATCTAGCAAGCAAAAGAAGGCCGCCAGATTGCCGATACTATCCGGCTTCACTACTTGCTTGGACTTATTGCAGTCGGCATCTGCGGGCGCAGCAGTTGGCTGTAGTGCACTGGCCCTGGGTACCGTAGTAGTCTCCTCATTTTTATCAGTGCCGCAGCTAATAAGAAGCAGCAGCAAAATAAGTACTCCGAAAGCACGTACATATCTCATTTTCAATTCTTTCACGTAGACTTGTGCCAACAAATAGCAGCAAATCCGGAAATACCAGGGTGCGCTGCACCAAGGCAAATTATAGCAGTATAAATAAATAAAGTTAAAACTATAGGATTATAATACTACAGCACGGTTCCATGGTTCAAACCCCCAATTCACTTCCCACACGTAAAAGCTATCGGCCCTCTACTTGTACTAAATAAAGCTAGTTGCTTACGGTTTGATTAACCCTCATTCTCGATGTGGATATATAGTAAAATGAATGGCGCCCAATCAGGGCGTCAATGGACTAGGAGAAAACCAGTCGCAATCGGTAATTGTTCTGGGCGTCTACCTTAGTTTTGGGGGCGACCGAAGACATTGTTGATAGCATTGTAGAGATGTCATCGAGCCGCTCTTCCTGGCCACGTGGTACCGAAGGCAATTTACTGACCCACTCTTCAAGCACCCCAATCAAAAGCTTCACACGGCCTCCATATAATTACATATCTACACTATACCAGTCACAGTTTCAAATAATAATGATTTAGCACTGCATAGTCTGCCCGTAACTCTCCTTACTCAATATGCAATACTGTACATATGAGCACTCAACACATCTACCATCGCCTTCGCTCCGACTTGCAGCAAGCGCTGAAAAGCAGAGACAAACGCAAGGCTGAGTCATTAAAAATAATTATCTCCTTAATAGACAATGCTTCCGCCATCCCAACAACGGAAACAAACTCAACTGCATTGAACAGTAGTATAGCCGGAGCTACTGCCGGCACCGGCTCCACCGAAATGCCTCGCAAGGAGCTAACCGATGCTGATATCCGACACATCCTACAACAAGAAATCAATGAGTTGGATGAAGTTCGGAAAAGTCTTAATGACTCAACAGGTGCAGCATACAACCAAGACCTGAAATATAAAATTAACCTATTAAACCTCTATATACATGATTCGCCTGCCCAGTAATAAAAAATGACGCGCCACCATAGGTGTTATATCATATAAATATAGGCGACTCTGGTGGAGTCGCCTATGGATTGTTTAGCTACGCTATTGCTGCGCAGGTAACGCAGCCGTCGCTGATGAGCCGGAAAGAGGAAGGTCTTCCCTCTTGGGGTCGTAGAGCTTCAGGTCATCAATGCTGAGAATACGCTGGAGCCCTATGGCCATGCGTTCATGGTCAAGATATCTTTGTTCCTCAGGATAGTCCGCCGCCTGGCCGCTCCTTACATTGACAAGCGGATCCCACACTCTCATAGTATGACTATTTATCCACTCGATATCGCTTTTGCCGATTTTGGAAGCCAGCACCCAACCTCTAATTTCCTGTTGTGTAGCTATTGGGACTACAAAAGGAAAAATAAAATCTTGGAATTGGTACATAGCTCCAAAGCCGACCGGCTCAGCGTGCGGATGTTTGGAAGCATAATGGCGGTAAACCTTGACCTCGGCCTGATCGGGATGTTTTGTGCTGATCAGCAGAGCGGCCTCAACAGTCTCTGTTAAGAGTCCATTGCAGTGCGGACACATCAGCTCCCCACTGCCAGTCGAAATCTCAAGGTGCTCACCGAGAGACTTTCGCGGGATAAGGGCAAACTGGCGTTCCATTTTGGCGCGTTTAAACTCCTGCCATAGGTAGGCGCCTCCGCCTCCCGCTAGTAATCCAATGACCAACAGAAAAATTTCCATGTATCACTCCTCTGGTCCGAACGTGCAATCTGATGATGTTATACATCATTTATTTAAAATAGTCAAACTATAGGTTAGTTATTACAAGGCTTTGGCATGGCTAGGGAATAAATTCACACCTTTGTTTAGTGGTGATTTAAAATTGTGATCATCACATTACGCTACATCAGCGCTCAAAAGATCCAATTAAAAAATTAATTAAATATATCAACAAGATGAAGTCGTAAAAAAGAAAAACCCCGGGGATTGCTCCCCGGGGACTGTCTAAAGTTCACAGCAGCTAGCGCCGCTTGACAACCTTCGACTGATTTTCTGATCCATTCGGTTGAACGTTGTCCGAAGTGTTTGGCGCACCATTGCTAGTCTGCATTAATGCGAAAAAACTCTTGCCCAGATCTGACTGAGCAAAAGCTTCGACCATGGCAGCTAGCTGGGTGCCACCCTGGCTGCTAAACAGATCCATGACATTGCTCACACCGCTCGGTGCATCGCCACTGTTGGCGATAACCTTGATGTCGGCGCTTTGCAGCGCACGAGCTTGTTCAGCGCCAACCACTTGATACACCTCAAGGCCCTTATTTGTGGCCAGGAAGCGCTGGTAGCCTTCGTTGCCACCGATTTTCTCAGACAGAACTATCTGAGCTTCAACCGGAGCCATTTGCATAGCCCTCTCGGTTTCTGCACGGGCAGCACCTTCGGCCTTGATACCTTGCGCCTCAAGCTCCTTAGCCTTGAGTTTACCTTGGGCGATCAACTCTTGGGTCTGACGATCTTGGTCGGCGACAATAAGGGCCTGTTCGCGGGCGATATCTGCATTGCGTACCGTCTGAATCCGCTGAACTTCCATATCCCGCTCCTTGGTAACTTTTTGCAGCTCCAAGACTTCCTGGCGAGATACTTCGTTGGCAATGCCAACGGCCTGTTCGCGTTGAGCTCTACGCTCACCAACAGCCTGGTCGGCCTCTTCATTACGTAGGTCAACTGCCTGCCTGGCCTGTACTTCCGCCATCTGAGCTGCCTGCTCATTAGTCGCGACGGCGACACGGCTCTCCCTGTTAATCTCCGAGATTTTCTTGGCCATAATGTCGGCGATCACGCGCGACCCTTCGGCGTCCCGGATGTCCATCAGCTCCATACTCTTGACGGGCTTGACACCCCACTGCATTAGCTCTTGCTCTACCTCTTGGGTAAAAGCTTCGCCGAACGTGGAACGCTGCGTCATGATGTTATCAATGTCAGACGAGGCCAGAACCTTGCGGACGGCGCCCTGAACAATGATGTTGAGCTGAGTTCGGAGCTCTTCAAATGAAGAGACTCGCTGCGCTGCCACATCAGTGTCGGCGATCTGAACGAACGCTGTCACGTCGACTATGAATGGCACACGATCTTTATCGTATGCATCATAGTCAACCAGAGGTATCTCGAAGTTGCTCACTGGCAGTTCCTGAACTGAGACGCCAAACTTCGGAAAGGCCGCAGGCCATGCGTAGTACGCATTCCCGGCCGGCATGCCTTTGCCAAAGTTGGTACTTGCTGTCCCCGATTGCACAATGTGCACCATATTTGTGGGGACAACCCTGCGGAGGCGAACCACGAAGATTACGAGCATTGCGAGCAATGCCACAACGACGACTCCAACAATTGAACCAACGGGTACCATCAGATCTCTCCTGATATGACTGCTGTCGCAAAATCGACCAGCGTAATATAGCACACTATGGGTTATGTTGTCAACAAAAGAATGCTAACTATCTACCAATAATGATTTTACTTTATATAAGGCGAAACAATATCAGATCTTCAAGTTGAAGTTGACCAGCTAAATGAGGCGATAGGAAGGGATGATCGCCACATGGATACCCTACTATAGTATCGAATTAATATATTAGCAGAATGTAATGTCTTAGTATGTTGTCGACGTTCCGAATGTGAGATAAATATCGTTGTGAGATATATACGTGTGATAAGCGCGCATCACTTAAATTGTAGATATTGGCATGGAGTCAGCTAAAAAATGAGGCAACGGCCCTAGTGGGATACCCGTTGCCTAATATAGCAAGCTAGAGCCTAAAAGGTGTACTCAAGCAAAGACCCGATTGCGCCGACGCTCAGCCACGGCTCAAACGCTGCCATTTGAG
>CAZHWT010000016.1:0-26170 GCA_964536215.1 uncultured Candidatus Saccharibacteria bacterium | reverse complement strand
GCTCATTTACGTCGTTGCAACCAGGATGCTCGGCTGATATAGTTGATAGTAAGTATGGCCATCTGTTTGGTTGTATTTATTGCCCATGCCTGAACACATTGCTTGGTTACCCCATATTCGTCGAACTGATGAAAGCCTGGTAGGCGCTAAAGCGGCAGATCTAGGCGAGATGAGCGGCCTGGACTTGCCCGTTCCAAACGGTTTTGTGGTGACTACGGCTATGTATTATGCCTTTCTGCAACAGACTGGCTTGCGGCTAAAAATGGAGGCGTTGCTCGATCAGGTGAACACGTCTGATATGGCAAAACTGCAGCAGTTGTCGCAATCTGCCCAGCAGTTGGTTCGTAAGGCTAAGATGCCCAAGGAATTGGAAACGGAAATAACCCAGGCCTACCATAGATTGTCCTCCAAAGATATTTTTGTGGCTATAAGGGCGTCGGTGCCAGGAACAGAGATTGACGACGTAGCTCTATCTCAACCGGCAATGCTAAACATAGTTGGCAGCAAAAACGTAGCTAGTTCGGTCCAGGAGATGTGGGCCAATTTGTTTACTACTAAATCGTTGTATGCTCGAGCAGAACGCGGCATGAGTCAAATTAGTAATGGTCTGGCTGTGATAGTGCAACGGATGGTTGAGGCAGAATCCTCTGGTATTTTGTTTACAGTTGATCCAATGGCCACTACCAGCAAGACGGTTAGCATAGAAGCGGTTTGGGGGTTGGGTGAACCAATTGTGTCTGGAGCTTTGACACCTGACCACTACGAGGTGGATAGAGATAGTTGGAAAATTACTCACCGCGATATTGTGCGTCAGGAGTGGCAGTTAATTAGTCAGTCTGGCTCACGCAAACATAAAGAAACTACGGTTAAGCTGCCTGTTTCGGCGGCCTGGCAGCGTAAGCAGAAGTTGTCAGATGCTCACATTATGGCCTTGGCCAGATTGGCGGTAAAAGTAGAAGAGCATTTTGGCCAACCTCAGGATTGCGAGTGGGCCTACGCTAATCAAACGCTATACCTGGTTCAGACGAGCCCGGTTGTTCAGCTCCACATACCAGCCACCAGCCTTATTGAACAGCCACAACAGTCGGTTGAATTGACCAACCCTCATCCCACAGCCCCAGTCGCTTTGGTCCAAGGGCAGCCAGCTTCCGCGGGTGTCGTAACTGGTCCTGTTCGCCTGATTCGAAGTATTCAAGATTTGAGCAAATTGCGGAATGGTGAAGTATTGGTATGCCAAACTACCGACGTGGCCTATGATGCTGCCTTGCACAAAGCAGCAGCGGTCGTGACATTTAATGGCGGACTATCGTCGCACGCCGCCGCTATGGCTCGTCAGATTGGTATTCCAGCTGTAGTTGAAGCCGGGGAAACGGCGGGGCTTATTCAGAGTGGTGAAATAGTGACGGTTGACGGTAATCACGGATTTGTCTATCCGGGCATCGTCCATCTGCCTTCGGACGAGACTATTGTCAGTACAGCCAATGCTACAGCTACGTTAGCTGCTCCTGGAGACACAGCTTCTTCCGCGCCGTCACTCCCGCTATCAACAGCCACAAAAGTCTATGTTAACCTGACAGAGCCAGAGATGGCTGAAGAGATTGCGGCCCGACCGGTGGACGGAGTTGGCTTGCTGCGAGCCGAATACATGCTGTCACGGCTTGGAGAACACCCAGAACATTTGATTAAAACGGGCAAGAGCGAGGCGGTTGTCTCCACTCTCTACGAAGGGCTTATGACGGTGGCTAAGGCGTTTAATCCACGACCAGTCATTTATCGGTCTTGCGACTTTACTAGCAAAGAGTTTGCCCGTCTTATTGGCGGCGACGCACTAGAGATAGAAGAAAATAACCCTCTGCTCGGCTATCGGGGAGCTCGCCGGTATGCTAACAGTCCAGATGTGTTCAAGTTAGAATTAGCGGCACTGCGCAAGGCCCGGTCTTACTACAAGAATTTGTGGTACATGGTTCCCTTTGTCCGCACTCCAGCCGAACTGGTGGCCGTTAAACAGTTACTAGCCGAAGAAGGCCTGTACCGGAGCAGCTCATTCAAGCTGTATATGATGGTCGAAGTGCCGTCTACGGTATTTCTGTTGGACCAATTCTTGGCTGTCGGGCTTGATGGTGTGTCGATTGGCTCCAATGACCTGACTCAACTCATTTTAGGCATAGACCGCGATAATCCACACGTTGCCGGGTTGTTTGATGAACGAAACGAAGCGGTGCAGGTAGCCATGGAGCAGGTTGTACGAAACGCGGCCAAACATGGTGTGGCTTGCTCGATTTGCGGACAAGCACCCTCAGTATACCCCGAAATTGCCCGCAACTTAGTCTCCTGGGGCATTACCAGTATTTCGGTTAGTCCAGAAGCGGCTGGCACTACGCGTAGACTAGTGGCTGATGCCGAGTATCAGTTAGTGAGAGAGTCGCGATTGAAATAGATTGTGGGTCAACTCATGGCTTGGCAAAGCATTTGAAGGAATGAGCTCGGGGTTGACACTGATTGAAGAAACTCGTAAGCTTTATGTATGCCTGATTTAACTCCTCCTGCGCCTCAAGCGGCACCTACAGCGGTAGACCCTGCGGCGACTCAGACCAAGATTCTCATCGTAGAGGACGATTTATTTATCAGAGAGCTTTATGAGCGTCAGCTGAGTCTAGCCGGATACCAAGTAGCTACGGCTGCCGATGGGCCCGAAGGTTTGGCCAAGGTAGCTCAATTTCAACCAACATTGCTGTTGCTTGATATCATGTTGCCGCAAATGAACGGTCTCGATTTACTCAAGACGATCAAAGCTAAGGACGATACTAAAAATATTCCGGTTATCTTGCTAACTAACCTCGGTCAAGACTCAGTTATTAAGGAAGGTTTTGGTTTGGGTGCCGATGGCTACTTGATTAAGTCTGCCTATACACCAGATCAGATAATTGATGAGGTGAAGAAATTCTTGGTCGCCCGACCTGCGGCATAAAGATAATTACACTCTCCTTTTAGCTAAAACAATTACCATGTCCGCCTGATATGAAGTACGGGATACGAAGCATGAAGCGCGGATAGATGTGATTCCACCAAATACTATTACGTAATACTTGTACGTACATATGTACGTACATTCGCTTGTTCGGAAGATACTTTACGATTAACGATTAACGATTAACGATTAACGATTAACGATTAAGGTGATTTTAGCACTAGTGGTGGTGTTTATTTCTTGCGTCTTGAACCTTTGTTTGACATTTGGACTCTTGTTCCTTGCCATTTAACTCGCCTACTTGCCTACACCCGACTTGCCAACTTGTCAATTCATCGACGTTGTTATTGGTTATTAGTTACTTAGTTACTTTCCGCCAGAGGCGGACAGGGGTTACGTGGATAGTTCGTTTATTCGGGCTTTGTAATTGGTGCGGCGGAATTCGTATGTTGGTGTTACTTCAATGGCAGAGTGAAGGAGAAAGTGGAGCCTTTGCCGATTTCTGACTCCAGCCAGATTTTACCGCCCATGAGTTCAACAAACTGCTTGGTAATATAAAGACCTAAACCCATACCTTGTTTAGTCTCAGTTAAAGCAGCCTCTCCGCGTTGGAACTTAGCGAATAACTTAGCTTGAACTTCGGGGGTGATGCCGGGTCCGCTGTCCTGGACTGATAGTTGCAGGTCTGTTTGGTTTTGCGTAATTGAGACTCTTACCCAACCTTTGTCGGTGTACTTAATAGCATTAGTGCATAAATTGATAATAACTTCACGGGCGCGAGCTGGGTCGGCCCATACCTTGGGCAGGGCAAAGCGGGGATAATCAAATTTGAGATCTAGGCCTTTTGCTTTGGCTTGAGCTTCAACTTCGCTAACTACTTGGCTAACCATTTCCTCCATTTGGAATGACTGAGGTCGAATAGGAATGGTGCCTCGCTCTAAGCGGGATAAGTTGAGCAATGATTCGACCGTTTCCAGCTGGCGTTCATTAGAAATATAGACTCGCTTGAGCATTTCAACGTGTTCAGGGTCCAATTTGACTTCATGAAGGAGGATATCGATATAGCCCTTAATAGCGGTGATGGGGGTACGAAGCTCGTGGGACACAATTGAGACAAAGTCGATTTTCATCTCTTCCAGAGCTTTTTGCCGGCTAGTTTCTTGGATAACCACCATGGCACCCAATACTTCTTGTTGATCATTAAAGATAGGAAACCACGAAGCCTCTACTGGGAAAGGCCTAGAACCGTTCATTAAGTTGTACTTTTGATGCTCAATGGGTTGTCGGGACTCGAAGATGCGTAGGACCGGATCAGAAGCGGGAATCTCTGGTTTACCTTCGTTAGTGACAAAGGCAAGGATTTGCTGATAGCGCTTGCCACGGGCTTCCGACCCTTTGTGGCCGGTTAGCACTTCTGCGGCTGGATTAATAAAGGCGCAACTAAGGTCTGGATTAATTAGCACAAGACCAAAATTAACACTATGATACCCCTGCTCTAGAAATCTGGCCCATTTTTCTAGAGGCAAGTGTTCGCGCTGCCATTTGCGCAAGGCCTCAATTTCGGTATCTAGGTGTCCCGTAGCGATTGAGAGCCGCTGCCACAACCAGGCCATGACTATCAGCGCGACAAAAATAAAAGTGGCCAGAGTGTAATTAATGATATTCATATACAACAGAGCTATATAGCAGTACTTTGAATATTAGTGTGCTTGTCTGCTACACTGACATTGTACGGATTCGCTGCAAAGCATGCAAGCATCATGTTTTTATGATAGTCACATTTACTCCCACAACTCTAACTTCTGACCTAAGGAGCGTATTGTGAATCGCCGCCTGGTAGTTTTGGCAATTCTGGATGGATGGGGCTTGGCTACACCTGGGCCAGCTAATGCTATTAGCTTAGCCGAAACACCGAATATGACTAAATGGCTGCGTCACGGGCCAGCCAGTCGATTGACAGCCTCAGGGACTGCAGTAGGGCTGCCAGAAGGCATTGTCGGCAATAGTGAAGTCGGCCACCTTAACTTAGGGGCGGGCTATGTGGTAGCTCAAGATGCAGTCCGGATAAATAAATCGATTGAAGATGGCACTTTTTTTACTAATCCAGCTTTGACATCGGCCTGCCAAGCTGTAGTGGATTCGGGTCGCACGCTTCATATCTTAATACTGGCCGAAGTATCACAAGTTCACAGCAATATAGACCACTTGTGGGCCATGCTAGAGATGGCTAAGCGACAAAAGGTTGAGCAGGTGTACGTCCATTTATTCTCGGACGGCCGTGACTCAAGCCCGACCTGGATGGGTAAAAACGCAGCAGCCTTACAGGCCAAGATTGAAAGCTTTACTGCCACCGTAGCTAGTTTGACTGGGAGGTATTTTGCGATGGATCGGGATCAGCGGTGGGACAGGGTAGAAAAAGCGTACCGGCTTTTGGTGGAAAGGAAGGGCCAGCGAGCGGTTAACCTGCAGTCAGCCATAGATAACAGTTATGCCAAGCAGGTGACTGACGAATTTGTGGAGCCCACCATCATCGGCAATGGCAAGGCGATAGAGGCTGGGGACCAGGTTGTCTTCTTAAACTTTAGAACCGACCGGCCTCGTCAGCTCAGTCAAGCTCTGGTTTCACCATCTTTTAGCTATTTTAGCCGCAGCCTGTCGCCAGATAGTGTTCACTTAACAACCATGACTGAATATGAGCCGTCTATTCCAGTGGCAGGGGTAGCCTTTGCCCCGGATAAGGTTGATTGGCCATTGGCACGAGTTTTGTCGGAAGCTGGTCTGCGACAACTCCACGCTGCCGAAACGGAAAAGTATGCCCATGTCACCTACTTCTTTAATGGCGGTCAAGAGACACCGTTCAAAGATGAAGAGCGCATCTTAATTCCGTCGCCCAAGGTAGCTACATACGACCAACAGCCGGCTATGTCTGCCAGCGCCTTAACCGAACAAGTTTGTCAGGCTATCTCGGATAATAAGACTGATGTGGTTATTATGAACTATGCCAATGCTGATATGGTGGGGCACAGCGGTAATCTGGAGGCTACTATTGAGGCGGTGGAGGCCGTTGACCGCAGCTTAGGTCGGTTGTGGCAAACTGTATCTGAGCAAAATGGCGTCCTTTTTATTACGGCTGACCACGGAAATGCTGAAATTGTGGCTCATCCAGACAGCTCAATCGACACTGAGCATAATAGTAGCCAGGTGCCATTTATTGCTGTCGGCAAGAACTTACCCGGGCAATTGCAGGATGGGACATTGGCCCAAGTTGCTCCCACAATACTGAAAATTCTAGAGATATCACCGCCCGAGTCTATGACGGCGTCTGATTTATGGGAGACGCCATGAAGCATCCACTGTCTAGTTTATTATCACCTTCTTCGATAGCTGTGTTTGGTCCCATCGATCGGCCGGGCAGTCAAGCCTATGAATGGTGGCATTTGTTGCGCCACGGTCAACAGAAAGTGGTGGGGATTGAACCACAGCTGGCTGGTTCGACCCATGAGTCAGCCTTTGTCAGCCTAAGTCAAGCAGGTTTTCAGCCAGACATTGCGATTATCACCAACTCTACGCCCAGAGAGGCTATTATTGAGTGTGAGTATGCTGGGGTGCCGGTTGCTGTGCTGACTAGCCCTAAATTAGGCGACATCCCCGTTACAACCAAAACTAGCCTTCTTCAACCTGGCGCCTTTGGTTTTATGCGTCCCAGCCAAGCTCTAGGGGTAAGCTGCCTGCCTATAGCTAAGCCCGGGAATGTAGCTATTATTAGCCAGTCAGGGTTGGTGGCTACTCAAATTCTAGATCAACTTTGTCAAGGCGGACGTGGTTGCTCCTTTTTTACTGTTGTTCCGTCGCACTGCGTGGCGCAGCTCAACCAACTGCTTTGGCTGTTGGAGCATGATGAAGAAACGGCTGTAATTGGACTTTATCTTGAACAGTTGCCAAAAGATAGGCAATTACTGGCGGCGCTAGATCGCCTGTGTCACCACAAGCCAATTGTCGTTTTAGCTAACCAGAAGTTACCTGCGGCCGGATTAGAGTCGATATTGTACGCCCAGTCTGGCGCGGTTATGGCTGAGTCATTGCAATCGTTTTATGACCTAGTTGTCGCTTTGTCGGGCGATGACGAAGCTACTACGCTGGACAAGCCTCAGGATTCTAGTCATCACTGGCGATATCATGCCGCCATGCGATATTTTGATACAGACTTGGACATGAACTCATGGTCACAGCATGCCGGTGATTTGAGCGCTGCGTGGCCCGATGCCGGACCGGTAGCACCACCTTCTCACCATATTGCCAAAACCAGCCTGAGCAGCAGCTGGCCATATGTGGCTGCCACTACTCAGTCGAGCTCAACCTTTTCAGCCCAAGACAAGCAGGAGTGGCGCCAGCTGGCCCAGCGATTGTTGCCAACCTATGAGCCAATGGCATTAGACCTGCTAAGTCAGGCCAAAGTTCCGATTAAATCGGGTATGTGGGTGCACGACAACCAGCCGCTTGATGTGCAAGCTAAACAAGCTGGCTGGCCACTGCGGCTTTATGCCTTGCTTCCCAACGGCCAAACGGCTATTTCGCCAGTGCTTAGATCATTGGGATCGCTTCATCAATATGTTAGGCGAATACAGCGGTTGCAATCTACATCGTTATGGCTGCAGCAAGTGCCTAGATCTGACTGGGAAATAAGCCTGACCGCCTATCGCGATACTAGTTTTGGTCCATTGCTATATTTGCAGAACCCCCTAACAATGGACCGGACCATGACGGCACTGCTACCACTATCGGAGGACCGAATTCAAACCACGCTGGATCGCCACTTGAATCCCATTGTTTCGGCGTACAAACGACCGTTGGCCGAAGTGGTGCATCGCCTCGGACAAGTAGTAGTTGGTATCCCGGAGATTTCTCACTTACAGGTCGAGGTGGCAATGCTCGATGGCCTTGCTTTAACTTATACAGCCAAGCTGTCGACTGATACCATATGAAATGGCCACAAGAATTACTCTTAATCCGACACGCGCCGTCGACATATAATCAGCTTAAGCATCTAATCGGTCTGGATGAGGATTATCGTCGCTTTTTGACGGTGTATGCTAAACACCCACAGTCGGATCAAGCTCGCTCGCTTGCCCGTCAGCTTCATGACCGCTATCCGGGTAATCAAGGGGATATGTCAACGCCGTTAGCCCATGATGGTCATGTACTGTCGGTTAGGTTGGGCCAGTATTTGCGTGACCATGCAAGCCTCCCGGATGTTGTATACGTATCGCCATATGTACGGACTTGGGCTACGTTGAGCGGTGTTTTAGAAGGCTGGCCAGAACTGGGCGCAGTACGGCTTATTGAGGAGGAGCGAATCAGAGAGCAAGAGTTTGGTTTACGCTTATTGTACAGTGATTGGCGGTTTTATTTGGCGTTGCATGCCGATCAGCAGCAATTGTTTGATCTACAAGGGGCTTACTGGTACCGTTACCCGCAGGGCGAAAACGTGGCCGATGTTCGTGACCGGAACCGGAGCTGGATGAACACACTGGTTCATGATTTTGCGGACAAACGGGTTCTGGCCATCACTCACCATCTTAATATCCTGGCATTTCGAGCCAATATGAGCCGACTTAATTCCAGTCAATTTTTAGACCTGGATGCTAAGCATAAGCCGGCTAACTGCTCAATTACTACGTACCGAGGCCATGCTGATCTGGGACAGGATGGTCATTTTTTGCTGGAATCTTACAAGGATCTGAGTACAGATTAAATCCTGACAGCATGACCAAAGTAGGTTGATAATTGGCTGGTATAAGCAGAGATAGGTAGCCATTCCCTAGTTGGCACCATGAATCAGCAGAACGATTTCCCCTTTGGGTTGATTGCTGTCATAGCGCTCTTTTAACGCCGATAAATGACCACGCGCATACTCTTGGTGTAATTTGGTTAACTCTCGGGCAACAACGGCTGGGCGATCGCCTAGCTCTTCATGAGCATCGTGTAGACTAGCGACTAGGCGGTGCGGCGATTCAAAGAATACTAATGTTGATTCTAGCTGAGACAGACGAGCAAATTGCCGACGTCTTTTAGCTGGAGTGCGCGGCAAGAATCCTCCGTAGTAAAAACTATCTGTTGGCAGCCCAGATCCAGCCACTGCTACTGTAATCGAGGAAGGACCAGGCAATGATTCGACGGGCATGTTGGTGGCAACTAGGTGCCTAATCAGTTTAAAACCTGGATCTGACAAGGCGGGCGTCCCAGCGTCAGACACCAAAGCGATATTTTGACCATCGACTAGATACTGCAATATCTCTGGAATTCGACGTACTTCATTATGCTCTTGGTATGAAATTAACGGCTTCTTAATCTGATAGTGGCTTAACAGTAGCCCAGTATGTCTTGTATCCTCTGCGGCGATTATGTCGACTTGCTGCAGGGTATGTAGCGCTCTGAGAGTTATGTCTTCGAGATTTCCGATAGGGGTTGGGACGAGATAGAGTGTACCTGGCATATATGCATTCTTCGCTATGCAGTATACAGCATGCGAATAATACTAATCTTGAGTTCATATATCGAATTATTTATACTTTGTCAGGAAAGACTTCAAATTGGTACTTGATAACGGTTTATCGACCAAGGGCACTTCGAATTGTTTAAGTAATTTGGTCTGAAATGAAGGGGCTGGGTGTCGCCAAAATTGACCCAAATAGACGGGGTCAACTGAATAAAGTGCTGGCCATAACTGGGTTACATCTGCAAATGGAGTAGTCAGCGCGGCGCTGTGTGCGTGGATGTAAGCAAAGCTAAGACGGCTAGCGTCATGATTAGGTTGGAGCACCTCTAACACTGCCAAGCCGTCGAACTTAGCAGCGCTCACTAGCATTGATCTTAAGGCCTCGGGCTGGCTTGTTATGCCCCTGGCTATCCAACCGGCTGGTTGGGCGATTACGGTTGCCACATATGAGCTGGCTAGGTTGGCGTCCTGCAAGTCGTTTACTACCACGAGTGTCACGTTATGATTGTCTAATGCTGCCTGCTCAACTATGGCTGGATTGAGGCGGCTTGCTTGGCAGACAACCACTATCTTCAAGGCAGGGTTGGCCGTAGCTACGCCGGTAGCAAACGGTATTGCAGCGTCAGCCAAGCCACTTAAGCAATATCCCGGTACCATGGTGTCAATAGCTTCTGAGATAGCTACGTCGCTCACTATAACCACTCGTTGTTCCTCGTATTTTAGGCTAACAATAGCCGCTTTTAGACTAGCCCACACTGCGTAGCTGACGGCCTGTTCTGAGTTGATGGATGGCTGAGTAGAATAATTTGTCATAGTGTATCCATGTCTTGATGAGAAAACTTCGCTAGGACCGTACTGAGGATATGATTGGCGGTCAGACCCGTGTCTCCATCGTGCAGTTGGTGCACTAATTTTATGGTAGTGTGATTTGCCACTAAATCTGTTAGCTGATTAGTAGAGCCTGGCTCCACAACTAAAATGTGTCGACTGCCCCTGATAATCTGGGATATGCGCTCAACTGAAAACGGCTGCAAGTAAAGAAACTGCAAAACATTGGCCTTTATCCCTTGATGTTGGAGGAGGGGTATGGCGCTCACGCAGGCTTGGACGGCTGCCCCAAAACAAACTAAGGTAATATCAGTATCGGAAGGTCCGTGTATTTTGTACGGTAGTAGCTGGTCATAGATGGTAGTCATCTTTTCGATTCGCTTGGCCGTCATTGCTGGTGTAGCCAGGTCGCCAGATGATTCAAAACGAATTGAGTATGTTGGCCCTGGCTGCCCCAGCAGTTTGCGTGGGCTGATCTGATCGGCGGTATGTGCAAATCGGTAATACTGCTTATTGCTCGCTGCCTGCCTGGCTGTTAATAAGCGCCCTCGGTCAATTTTATGTTTTTGTGAGGCAAGATCTTCCACGGTCTGGTCTTGCTGCCAGAGCAACTCATCGATGAGAATTACAGCCGGCGTCTGATAGCGCTCAGCAAAATTGGCTGCCTCTTGTATCAGAGAAAAGCACTCGCCGATGTTCCCTGGACTAACAATCAGGGCGGGTAGGTTGGCGGCATAGAGATTGTTGGCGTCAGCGAGTCCAGTTTGTCCGTCCGACACTACGTTAATAAGCAATAAAGGCGTCTCGCTTTGTACCGCTTGGCGATATAGGTGGACTATATCCAATGATTCAGTCAGCATAGCGGCCCTTAGTCCGGCCGTAGCCGCGCCTACTGCTTGGGCAAGGCCATTTGCCGGCCATTGATATGGTTTGGTGAGCATGGTTGCATCGGCCAACTGGATGGTGTTTGAAAGTTGATTAGTCAAATTCGTTGAAGAAGGGATGCCTAGCCATCGTACGCCAGCCGCGATTAAGCCTAAACTGACAGACTGTTGCCCAGATAGAACTACGCTGCCAGATGGTCTAGCTGATGGTTTTTTAACCGTCAAGTATGAGACCGATTTTACGGCTTGGGCCCCTGCTTTGAGGGCGGATTGATGTAGGTCCTGATGATCTTCTGGCAGATAATTACTCATGACCGCAGCAATTTTGTTAGATGGCGTGTCCAACAATTGAAGCACCGCGCCGATAACAACACTCGTCACGGTTGATGCGTGTCCCGACTGTCGAGCTATTGTGTGCCAAGCAACTGGAACGTAGGTGCTGACGCTGTTGGTAATTTGCGCAGAGTGGTCAGGATGGCATAGTATGATATCTTCGTTAGCCAATTGATCATCTATATCTTCAAGGTACACCCCTATCGAAAAATCTGGAGTGCGGATATCTTCATGACTACTTATTACACAGGTATATTTGTGATCGGAATTGCGGCAAGGTTGAGGATGCCCGTTTACATACCACCCCAATCGGTTAAGTGCTCGACATATGGTTGTGCCTAGTAATGGATTGTGTTCAGCGTGACGGGAAGTAAACGAAATTGAGCAGGTGTCGATCATATGAGATGAAATAATGGTTCTTGCACATTAGAGTTAGTGCTACGTTTATTATGGCAAGATACAGTGATACAAGCAACCTACTAACAAACTGCAGCGTTGAGCATGTTGTCAACGCTGCAGTTAGGAAATATTTCTTAAGACGAGGCCTGTTAATGAGTATAACGACGGATAATGCCTACCACTTTGCCCTGAATGGTTACTTCTTTGGCGCGAATCGGACTCATAGTGCTGTTGGCTGGCTCTAGGCGAATATGATCCTTTTCTTTAAAGTAGCGCTTGAGAGTGGCAAATTGGTTCTCTAGTAAAGCAACGACTATTTCGCCATTGTTGGCTGTGTCAGCTTTTTCTATAACAACATAATCACCATCCAAAATACCGGCTTCGATCATACTTTGACCACGAACTTGCAAGACATATGTCTGCTTTTTACCCACCATATCGCTAGGTACATTAATCATTTCGCCAGGATTTTCAATGGCTTCAATGGGCGATCCGGCTGCGATGTAGCCAAACAACGGCACTTCGGCTCCTTCTAGAGTATGGGCAATTTTCTGCTCAGCTAGCTCAATGCCTCGCACTTCACCGCTCATCTTGCGAATGATACCTTTCTTGGTTAGCGCAGCTAAGTGCTCATGAACTGTGGCCAAGCTCTTAACACCAATGGCGTCGGCAATTTCTTGCAGCGTGGGCGAGTAGCCATGCGTTGTAATAAAGTTTTCGATAAAATCCATAATTTGTCGCTGTTTGCGATATAACGTCACTGCCATACGTGCCTCCTTTAAAAATAATTATTATCTTAATTTATATTGTCGGTTGGTTGTTGTATTATTCGCCTTTTATTTGTATATTCACATTACCCAAAACATACCCGAATGTCAAGTGGGCAATTATTCTTGGTTGTTGCATTTAGGCCGATCTCAGTATATACAGGAAGGGAACAGAATCGGGTTGGTACGAAAGAATTATAAAGACTATGTCAACATCTGACACATTACAACCAGAAGTAAAACAACTAGAGCTGCCTTTGAGCGGTCGTTACCAGTGCGAGACCTGCTTTAGCGAGGTGCCATTGGTTATGTCGGTAAAATCTCAGGAGCGTTATGACAATCACACCCTCTGCTTCAAACATCAATTAATTTACAAGAAGCAGCAGGTTCGAGAGCGGCGATTGAGACGAGCGGGGCAGAGCTAGTGTTTAAAATCAAACTACAGACTTCAAGGCTCCGGCATGTATAACAAAGGTAAGTCATAAAATTTAGAGCACGTCAAAAAGATTTAACGGATTTAAATTTTATTGTCAATCTTGACCTTTAGGTCTTACTATTTGTGTCTGTATCTGCCCACATTCATTTTTTGAGTATTCCAAATTGGCTCTACAGTCTTCCACGTATGTCATTCACGCGAAAGCGGGAATCTGATTCTCGATTCACCCCGATTCAATCGGGGTCCAGTCGAGAATGACAAAGAAGCTAATTACCAGCTAGAGATAGATGAAAAAGTGAGTGTGAGTCAGGCTAGACTTATGCATCAATTTTCAGTCCCATTAATCCAGTTAAATAGAGTGCTTGATCGGCAGTAACGGTGACGTTACGGAGTTGCGCTACGTCGATGCGGATATTGTCAATCCGGCTACCACGCAGGTCGGAGCCAGTAATATCGGCGCCAGAGAAATCTGCCTCTGTTAAGTCGCAGTCTTTAAAAAGAGTATTTTGTAATTTGGCGTGGTTAAAATAAGCTCGCGACAAGTCGCAATGGTCAAAAACAAGTTTCTGTGCCCTACAGTTTTGTAGCTGCAGATATACGGCTTTACAATCAGTTAATTGAACGTTGTGAAGCTCGGAATCATTGAGCTTGAATCCAGTCAGCTTGGACTCTCTAACGACTAATCGCTGCCAGTGATTGTCAGACCAATCAGCGTTGGATAGATCGCAACTATCAATTCGGCAATCCTGCAGTGATGATCGGGACCAATTAGCGTCCACTCTTACTCTGTTTAAAATACATGACTGTAGTGTCCAATGACCCGGTGGGACCTCCATCGCAGTAATAGTTGCATTAATGATATCCTCATCGTCTTCAGGCCAGACCTTAAGCAGCTGGAGCCGAGCTTCTATTAATTGCGGCTGAGTCGGTGGAGGGACAGGCATGCGGCTATTGTACGCTACAATATAATAGAAGCGTCAAATTTGCCATGCGGGCTACTCAGTAGCTTTGCAATCCAGGAGAGAAGCAATGAATTCAGCGCTCTACGGAAGGAGGAGTCGAATGGCACACAACTGGCTAGGCACAGATGCCGAAGGTCGCAGAATTGCGACTATGCTGTTCAACCATGGTATTGAGACCCTAGAAGAGACGAGATCGTGGCTAGGCTCGGGTCGTCCGATTAGGGGTATCGGGCCAAAATCTCGCTTAATTATAGAGGTGAGATTGAAGAAGTTTGAACAACCGAGTGCATCACAGGGATAGTCAGAAGAGTCGCCCGTCAGTGTATGCTGGCGGGCTTTTTTGCGTCTGAGAGAGAATGGTATAATAGGGTGATTCAGGAATGATTTTATGAACCAACCTTTTCGACTTGACCACGATTTTACCCCGCGCGGCGATCAGCCTCAGGCCATTGCCAAATTGACGGATGGCGTAACTCTGGGGCATGATTTTCAAACCTTGCTGGGCGTGACTGGTTCTGGTAAGACCTTTACCATGGCCAATATTGTGGCTCAAGTGCAAAAACCTACTCTAGTCATGTGCCACAACAAAACGCTGGCGGCTCAATTAGCAGCCGAGTTTAGAGAGTTTTTCCCTCACAATGCGGTGGAATACTTTGTGTCCTACTATGATTACTACCAGCCGGAGGCCTATTTGCCTCGGTCGGATACTTATATTGAAAAGGAATCCCAGATTAACGAAGAGATCGAAAAAATGCGCAACTCTACTACGCGCAGCTTGCTGACTCGTAAAGACACTATTATTGTGGCATCGGTGTCGGCCATTTACGGCTTGGGCGATCCGGGCGACTATCAGGAAATGACTTTGACGGTAACTAAGGGTGAAGTGTTTAAGCGAGAGAAGCTATTGCGCCGCCTGGCTGATTTACAGTACGAGCGGAATGACGTGGACTTTAGTCGGGGCAAGTTCCGGGCCCGAGGCGAGAATATTGAAATTATTCCCAGTTACGAAGATAAGGCCATTCGAATTGAGTTGTTTGGCGATACGGTTGAGCGGCTGGTGGAGCTGGATGCGCTGACGGGTGAAATTTTGCAGACGCTGGATGAGGCGATTATTTTTCCAGCCAAACACTATGTAACACCACAAGATAAATTGCAGTCAGCCCTGGCTGAGATTGAGCAGGATTTGGAGAAAGAGGTGGCGGCTTTTAAGGATAGAGGTAAGTTGATTGAAGCGCAACGGCTGGATCAGCGGGTAAGGTACGACTTGGAGATGATGCGCGAGGTTGGCTTTTGTAATGGAATTGAAAATTATTCTCGCTATTTCGATGGCCGCGACCCTGGTAGCGCGCCTTCGACCTTGCTGGATTATTTTCCAGACGATTACTTATTATTCGTCGACGAGTCTCATATCACCATGCCGCAAATTAGGGGCATGTACTTTGGCGACAAGGCCCGGAAAGACGTGCTTGTTGAGTACGGTTTCCGTTTGGCCGCCGCCAAAGATAATCGTCCGCTCAAATTTGAAGAATTTTTGCGCCGGATTAACCAGACCATTTTTGTCTCAGCTACGCCGGCTGATTACGAGATCCAACAAAGCAAGCAGGTGGTCGAACAGTTAATCCGACCGACAGGGTTAATTGATCCTGATATTGAAGTTAAGCCAACAGCCGATCAGATTGATGATTTATTGAGCGAGATAAATAAGCGAGTCCGCAATAAGCAGCGGGTATTAGTCACAACGCTGACCAAGCGGATGGCCGAAGATTTGAGCGAGTACTTAGAAGAAGCTGATGTGCGGGTGCATTACCTGCATTCGGATGTGGAGACCTTGGATCGGGTTGATATTTTGCGAGACTTGCGGCTGGGAGTCTACGATGTAGTGGTGGGAATTAATCTATTGCGGGAAGGGTTGGACCTGCCGGAGGTATCCTTGGTGGCTATTTTAGATGCTGACAAAGAAGGCTTTTTGCGTGGCAAAACGGCTCTTATTCAGACCATGGGTCGAGCAGCGCGGCACGAGAACGGGCATGTGATTATGTATGCCGATAAGATTACTGAGTCAATGAAATATGCTATGGATGAGACGCTGCGTCGACGTCAGATTCAGCAGGAATACAACACCAAGCACGGCATTACGCCACACTCGGTGGTTAAGGAAATTAAGGACCAATTGCCGGTCGAACATAAAGATGGCGAACTGCAGCAGCTGGATGAGAATATTCTACAGCAGTTGGATGTGGCTGCAATTCCTAAAGATGAACTAAAGCGGATGATTAAGCGGTTGGAAGAAGAAATGACCCGGGCGGCTCAAGAATTAGATTTTGAATACGCGGCACAATTGCGAGATAAAGTCAGTGAGGCTAAGCGCGGGCTGTAGAGATACGAATGCTTGAAGCTGTCAAAGCGCAAATGCGCTTTGACAGCCAGGTAACTTTTAATCCAGATTAGGGCTAGGTGATATGAGATAGACTATTCGTCCATCCTCGTCTGTTTGGGCCAGGAGATAGATGTCTTGGCCAGGCAGTTGACCGACACAAATTGTGTCGTCTCCGGGGTCAACCACGACCCTAATATCAAAAATCTCCAATAGTAGCCCTCGGATTACCATCTCCTCCTCTCGATTAAAGTGACTCTGGTCAGAGAACCATAAGCCTAACGGTGTAATAGGTATAACACCGTTAGTCTCTGTTATATCGACTGCAATGTTTAGAGCTTCGATTAGCTCCTTTGTCGGTATCATTCAATCTTCCTTTGGCTGGCGACGACAGATATCTTGTGCATACTGCTATGCTATAGGCCTTTCGTCAACAATAGCGCTGATTTACTACTATTTGACAGACCAATCGCGAGTGCGTACAATCCGCGTCAAGCCTGGTTATTTGACTCTATCTCAATGCCACAAAGGAGACTGACATGGTGGCGACAGCAGCCGCCTCGTTTGGGGCAAGACTCAAGTCATTCAGATTGAGTAGTGGCTATTCCCAGACTATGCTGGCAAACAAGTCGGGTTTAGACCATAGCCATGTGAGCCGATTGGAATCGGGCACTCGAACACCGACTCGAGACGCAATTGAACAATTGGCGGATGGTCTCGGTCTCGATATGATTGACCGGGATGAGCTGCTTGCGTCGGCCGGGTACTTGCCCAATCGCATTACTTCACTATTGTCTAGGGAGACAGAGGTGGAGGAGCTTCTCAACCTTCTGCAGAACCACAACCTTCCGACGGCATACCGAGACAGTATGCGCCAAATGGTGAAGCTTATATCCAGTCAAGCTCGGCTACTGATTTCTCAGGCAGACGAGCGTTTATAGGCTTGCCTGACGGCATGGCCACACCCTAACCGGGAAGCTGAGAGAGTAGCTCTCAGCTTCCAACTTCTATATTTACCAATCTCGCTACTACTTATATGCCGCTACTAAGTACTGCTCTAAAACTATCGACCCTTCTAGGTGCCTTGCAGGCCCCCACAGTGCTATTGTAGAGGCCATTTTTAACACTAACCAAGCTCGTCTCGCCAATAATTGACCAAATAGATGTTTTTGACTATAATGCTTGGCGGTCAATGGAGGCTGAACGTATCAGCTCTTGAGAGAGACGAGGAGAGAAACGTGTCTGATTTGCCTCACAAACTTCCGTTCCCATGGTCAGTTAAGGGCGAAACCCTACTGTCAATCGGGAGTAAAGACGAAATGGGGATTACCGTTTCAGCAGTTCCAGGTGGGTATCACTGTGAACTTTGCCACAGTGAGTTTATTGACGGAGATCCGCTCGAGACAGCAACGGTAAGTAGTTGGAGTGAGGTAGTGGAATTGCCGGGACTGTGGCAAGACACTATTGTAACTCATCTGCATGGCTACTGACTGGAGGGGGATGCCCCGACCACCTAAGCAGCCAAACGGCCGCCTGACTAAGATTGAGGTTATACATGATAACCACGTAACCTTAAATGGCGGTACACTATCGCTATCATCCTCTCCAACCGACAACCCGGACTACCAAATGTGTAGGCTGCACACATCGTCAAACGTGTTGCTTGCTGAACGCGCATTCGTGACCGGTCTGCGCTTAACAGTCATTGCGCAACACTTGTGGAGGGATACAATCGAGTCTTTCCTGGCAGCAGATTCGCCGAGCCAGGATACCTCGTAGAATTGAGGAGCGGGATAAGCGTGTTTTTACGCCTATCCCGCTAATTTTCCGGCTTTACCTACTTGAATAGACTTGCATTTTTGCGTATACTAGTAAACGCGACTAAAAGGCGAAGAAAAGACGAACTGGGACTAAAATCCGAAACAAGTCTGGAATGATACTTTTGGAATTTGTTTTTTAAATTTGTTTCGTTTCTCCAATTTCTCCTTTTCGTGTTTGATAATTACGTATTTTATGCCAAAACCATCCGACTCTCCCGTTTTTCATAACTCTGATATTTTATCCATCCGTGGTGCTCGTGAACACAATTTAAAAAATGTTGATTTGGATATTCCAAAGAATAAGTTGGTCGTCTTTACTGGTATTTCTGGCTCAGGTAAGTCGTCATTAGCGTTTGACACGATTTATGCCGAAGGGCAGCGACGATATGTGGAGTCGCTATCGGCTTATGCTCGGCAATTTTTGGGCTTAATGGAAAAGCCGGATGTGGACCAGATTACTGGATTGTCTCCAGCTATTTCGATTGATCAGAAGTCAGCTTCGCGCAACCCGCGCTCGACCGTGGGCACGGTGACAGAAATTTATGACTACACTCGTTTGCTGTATGCGCGGATTGGCCACCCGCATTGTCCGATTTGTGGCCGAGAGATTGCTCAACAGTCACCGCAGCAAATTGTGGATCAGATTCTCAAATTCCCGGCTCGGACCAAGTTGATGATTTTAGGCACGGTTATTAAGGACCGTAAAGGCGAGTATAGCCAAGTATTTGCTGATTTGCGTAAGCAGGGCTATGCGCGATTACGGGTGGACGGGCGGATTTACTCGGTAGATGACGATATTACTCTGATTAAGACTAACAAGCATACGATTGAGGCTGTTATTGATAGAATTGTCCTGCCGGACAATTCGGATAGCAAGGCGGCGAGGCAGCAAGACAGCGAAAAAACCGAAGAGGCGGAGGCATTGCGACGGCGGTTGTCGGAGTCGGTGGAGACGGCGTTGCGGCTGGGGAGTGGCTCGATGATTGTGGCTGAGGTGCATGATAACGGTTTCGATTTTCCAGCTCAGCCCAAAGAAGTGACCGATCATTTGTTCAGCGAAAAGTTTGCTTGTCCGGTGGATAACATTTCATTGCCGGACTTGGAGCCACGGCTTTTCTCCTTTAATTCGCCTCATGGCGCCTGCCCAACTTGCACCGGGCTGGGCACAATTCTGGAAGTTGAACCGGAACTGGTTATGAACCCTAACCTCACCATTAATGAGGGTGGAATTTTGCCCTGGTCGCGCATGTCGCAGACTGATACCTGGCATCACCGAATGTTGGAGAGCCTCGCTTCTGAACACGGCTTTAGCCTAGACGCACCTATTTCTAACTTATCGGACGATATAAAAATGTTATTGCTCTTTGGTAGCGAAGAATTAATGACGGTTAAGGGGCAGAACCGACAGGGCCGGATGACCTCGTTTGATACTAATTTTGAAGGAATTGTGCCTAATTTAATGCGTCGATACAAGGAAACAGAATCGGACTTTATTCGGGGTGAAATTGAGCGGTACATGATTGCTCGGCAGTGTCCAGCTTGCAAAGGGGCCCGGCTTAAGCCAGAAGCCTTGTCGGTAGTGATTGATGGCAAATCGATTGTCGAAGTGTCTGATTTGTCGATTACTAAGGCTTTAAACTGGGTTTTAAAATTGACCGAAGACAATAAGTTGTCGGACCGCGAACAAATGATTGCCAAGCAGATTGTCAAAGAACTGCAGTCACGGTTAAAGTTCTTGTCCGATGTAGGGTTGGATTATTTAACCTTGCAGCGCAATGCTTCGACGTTGTCGGGTGGAGAAGCGCAACGAATTAGGTTGGCTAGTCAGATTGGCTCGGGACTATCGGGAGTGTTGTACGTTCTGGATGAACCTTCAATCGGGCTACATCAATCGGATAATGCCAAATTGATCACCACCCTTAAAGAATTGCGCGACTTAGGCAACTCGGTAATCGTGGTGGAGCATGATGATGAAACGATGCTAGAGAGCGACTATATTGTCGACTTTGGTCCAGGGGCTGGCGTGCATGGTGGATCGGTAACCGCAGAAGGTACGCCAACTGAGGTGATTGCTAATCCCAAATCGTTGACTGGGCAGTATTTGTCAGGAAAGAAAAGCGTAGCGTCGTGGCTGAAGGGGTGGAAACAAGGCGGTAAGGCAACAAGACCAACAGAAAAGCAGGGGCATTTGATTATTAAAGGGATTAGCGAGCACAACGTCAAGAATGTAGACGTGGATATTCCATTGGGCAAGTTTGTCTGTGTTACTGGTGTGTCTGGATCCGGGAAATCTACTGTAGTCATGGACGTATTGCACAAGCGGTTGGCCCAGTATTTTTACCATGCCAAAGATATGCCAGGTAAGCACGCTTCTATAGAAGGGCTGGAGTTGCTGGACAAAGTGGTTGACATTAATCAGAGCCCGATTGGTCGGACGCCTCGGTCCAACCCGGCTACTTACACAGGAGCATTTACACCAATTCGCGAACTGTTCGCCCAAACTCCCGAGGCTCGGGCGCGTGGCTATACGTCTGGTCGCTTTAGCTTTAATGTTAAGGGTGGACGGTGTGAGAATTGCCAGGGAGACGGCCAAATTAAGATTGAAATGCAATTTTTGCCCGACGTGTATGTGGAGTGCGAAGTTTGCGAAGGGGCTCGATATAATCGCGAAGCTTTGGAAATTCACTTTAAAAATAAAAACATTTCGGAAGTGCTCAATATGACGGTGGAAGAGGCCTTGGCATTCTTTAAAGATATTCCGCCGATTGCCAATAAGCTGCAGACCTTGTCAGATGTGGGGCTGGGGTATGTCCACCTAGGTCAATCGGCACCAACCCTGTCTGGTGGAGAAGCTCAGCGAATTAAGTTAGCTACTGAGCTGTCTAAGCGAGCAACTGGTAAAACATTGTATATCTTGGACGAACCCACTACTGGACTACATTTCGCTGACATTGATAATTTATTGATGGTGCTACATCGGCTCGTCCAGTCTGGCAATACAGTGGTGGTGATTGAGCATAATTTAGATGTGATTAAGACGGCTGACTGGATTATTGACTTAGGCCCCAAAGGCGGCGATAACGGCGGTAAAGTTATCGCTACCGGCACGCCAGCCGAAGTGGCCGAGGTGAATGGATCAGCGACTGGGTATTACTTGAAGAAAATACTGGCGAAGGCCGGATAGTTGGATGGTTTATGCTTCTAGGGCTTAAGCGAGGTCTAGAGCGCTGCGTCAGAGTTCTCGGTCTTTTGAGTGGTAATTAGTACGCTTTTGAGTGGTCTACGCGTTCATACTGCCGAGCAAAGATAGCTCTGTTGGGTTAATAAATGATATAGTAGAAGAGATCCATGACTGAGATGCATGACTACTTTTACTATTTGCCATTTGATTTTTAACTTTCTATTCCATGTCGTTTATCTCCCGTTTTATTCTTTTTACCAGCGCAATCATTGTTAGCTTATTTATCTTGGCCGCTCCCACCTGGGCTAAAGATTTTTCGGCTGATTACGACGTCGATTACACCTTGCAGCCAGATAAAGGCAGCATGCACGTTACTCAACACGTTACCCTGACTAATCAGGTGCCCAACTTACGAGTCAGCAGTTACTCCTTAACCTTGGAGAACAATAGTTTTACCAATATTTCAGCTAAAGACGGGGGTGGGGCATTGAAGTTTACTGAGTCAAAGGATGACGAGGGTTCGCCGGTTATCACCTTTACATTTAACGATCGGGTGGTGGGGGTTGGAAATAAGCTGAAGTGGACAATTGAATATGATAGCCCTACATTGGCTCAACATCATGGCCAAACCTGGGATATTACTATCCCAAGGGTTAAAGAGCATGCCTCTTATGATATTAGCTCTTACAATGCCAATCTAATTGTGCCTAAAACGGCTGGACCAGCCGCTTTCATTTCTCCGTCTGCAACTACGGATGCTTCCACTGAGACAAATTATATTTATAAGTTTAATAAGGATCAGGTTTTACCAACTGGTATCGTAGCCACGTTTGGTAATGCACAGTTTTTCCGTTTTACTCTAAAATACCATTTACGTAATCCCAACATTGGTCGAGCCAAGACAGATATTGCCCTGCCGCCAGACATTCCTAACTACCAGCAGATCATTTACGACCAGCTGACGCCAGCCCCGCAGTCTCTTCATACGGACGAGGATGGCAATGCTATGGCCACCTATTATCTGACCAGTAAAGGAGATCTGGATGTTACGTTTACCGGCTGGGCAAAAACTATTGCCGCAAAACCTAATTTAAGCAGTAAAGCATTGGCTAGCGATATCCCAGCTGATATTGTAGCCACCTACACCAAGGAAGACGAATTCTGGCAGACCAGTGATAAAGCCATTAAAGACAAGGTGGCCGAGCTTACTGACCCCGATAAGCCAGTGGTCGAAAATGCTAAGGCTATTTATGACTATGTCACTACAACTCTTCAATATAATACCGGCCGAATTAATGCAGACCTAAAGCGTATGGGGGCTAGTGCGGCTTTTGCCAAGCCAGAAGATTCGGTTTGTATGGAATTTACCGATGTGTTTGTGACAATGGCACGGATTGCCGGTATCCCTGCGCGAGAAGTAGACGGGTATGCCTACACGACGGATGAGGTTAATCACCCCATCTATTACCCAGGCTTAGGTAGTGATATTTTGCATGCTTGGGCACAGATTTATCTGCCCGATAGTGGCTGGGTGATGGTAGATCCGACATGGGGTTCAACGACTGGAGGAGTCGACTTCTTTGGTCGAATTGACCTAAACCGGATTGCCTTTGCTATTAAGGGCACCAGCTCTACCTCCCCACTTACAGCCGGTTCGTACAAAACTAACAAAAATCAGGATGGCGATGTTGCGGTTGCATTTTCTGACACTGTTATCGAGCCAAAGGTTGCATTAGGTTTATCTATGGACGATACTACGGTTATTTCTGGAATAGGCAGCACTTCTGCCATGCGACTGACCAACACTGGTAATGTGACGCTGTACGAACTGCAACTAGAGGCAAAGGCCAAATCGCCTGTTTCAGTGCCTGGCAGCCAGGTAAAGATTGCCGCTCTACTACCGGGTCAAGCGGAGACTGCTTGGTTGCCATTACGAGCAACTGGCTGGCTAACAACGGGCGGTTCTACCCTCGCAGCTACGGTTAAGGGGCACGATATTGCCAAAACAGAGGCTACAGCTAATCAAGCATATGACCTGCGCATTCAGCCGTTTTTTGCCGCGATTGTGGTGCCAATTCTCGTACTTATATTAATAGTTGGAGCGGCAGTGGGCGGGGGATGGTTTGGGCTGCATAGGTGGTATGACCGGTCGTCACAGGACGCGCCGACCTCTCGGTCGGATAGTACGCCAATTTAACGAGGTATATTTGCACGTTTACTCGTGGACCAAATTCACTCTTTACTTACCCGATACAATAGAACAGATGAATAAACGATTAGCTGAGCAACTGGACAATCTACCGACGGATCCGGGGATTTATAAATATTTTGATGCTGACAACGAACTGATTTACGTCGGCAAGGCTGTCAACCTAAAAAACAGGGTTAAGTCATATTTTACTGGCCATGATCATTCGCCCAAAACTCAGGTTCTAGTCAGCCGGATTGACCGACTAGAGACAATTACGGTGCAGTCAGAGATGGATGCGCTGATATTAGAAGCCAACCTGATCAAAGAGTTTAGGCCACGTTACAATATCATTCTCAAAGACGATAAGTCGCATTTGTATATAAAGATAACCTTGTACGAAGACTTGCCTCGTGTCTCAACTTGTCGCCAGACCGATATAGATTTAGATCCCAAAGCGACCTATTTTGGGCCGTATCCATCTGGTGGGACGGTTAAGCAAACGCTACGCTATTTTCGGCGAATTTTTCCGTATGTGGCCAGGCATCAGCCACCGGTCACAGGACGACGACGGCCACCGCAATCATACTTTTATTACAATCTGCCCCTAGGGCCGGTAGATACGACCATTGATAAGAAGTTATACCGTAAACAGATTTTCGAGCTAGTTCATTTTTTGGAAGGCAAGCGGTTGCAGGTAGCGGCAGAGCTGGAAAAGGATATGAAGTCCGCCGCTAAAGCGATGGACTTTGAGCAGGCGGCAGCCATTAAAAAGCAGTTGGATGCGCTGAACTATGTCTCGCAGCGATCAATCCGGCCGGAGTCGTACATGGCCAATCCGGAACTGATGGCAGATAAGCGGGAGCAAGGGCTGAGAGAGCTGGCGGAAGCTCTAGGGCCATACTGGCCAGAGCTTGTGGGGAACAGGTGGAAGGGGCAAGGAAAATTGGAGAAGAGGGTAATCATCGATGATAACGAGTCATCTTCAACCGCATTACGTCGCATTGAATGTTACGATATTTCCAATATCTCTGGCCAGCAAGCGGTCGGGTCGATGGTGGTGTTTGAAGATGGTGAAGCCAAGAAAAGCGATTACCGAAAGTTTAGGATTAAACGGGAGAATACTCCCAACGATTTTGCAATGTTGCAGGAAGTGTTACGCAGACGGTTTAGCCGTCTAAAGGAGCGTCCAGCGTCCAGCGTCCAGTTACAAGAGGATGAGAGCGCAAGTGAAAATTCTCAACATCACAAACCTACCAAACCGCCCAAAGCAGCCAAAGTTGACACTTCCTTTGCTACAATGCCGGATTTGATTATTGTCGATGGGGGTAAAGGGCAATTGTCGGCCGCGACAGCGGTGTTGCAAGAGTTGGAGCTGGATATTCCGATTGTGGGGATGACTAAGCGGGAAGAGGAGTTGGTTTTGAATAAGGCAGCGAGGCTGCAAGGTGGCGAGGCTGCAAGTGGTGGGGATAGAGAAGGAGTTTTGAATAGCGAGGTTCGAGTTTTGGAAGAAGACGAGAATAGCGGGCAGGATGGCGGGGCGATAGCTGTTGATGGACTAGAACCTATAACCTATAACCTAAAACCTGCCTCCAAGCCCAATCGCTCGTCGGCTCATGCTTCATTTGCTAGAAGCGAGGAGGAGGCTGCTACGCAGACATCGACTGAGAATAATTTTACGACTATCCGGCTGGCCCGTGGTTCTGAAGCTCTTTTTTTAATTCAACGCCTACGCGACGAAGCTCACCGTTTCGCCATTACCTACCACCGCAAACTGCGTGGTAAAGCGTTTTTGCCCAAATAAACCTGCCTGATTCAAGTTTTAGCACTATTTACTTATTCCTCCCTTTTGCGTTATACCTGTGCAGACAGAAATCTCCCCTCTGCTGCCGACAACAAGTTAGTGTGCACTAATTTAATTAGTACCGAATGGCTAAGTGCACTGAATCGTCAGCGAGCTATAATGTCGCCATGCCTGTTCGTGTATTTATTTTTATCTTATATACTTAATTGCTGAGGGGGTTGAGACAGCTGCCAAGCAATCCTGACACTGCAAGCGGCAAGACTCGGTTAACTTCCAGCATTCCGCTTTTAACCACGATGCTGGTTGTTCACAGATTTGAATGCGTAGTGAGCGCATTCTCAGGAGATGAGAGATGGAAGAGTTTGACGAAGGGTTGCGACTTTGTCGAGACATTGAGGAGCTGGCTGTACGAGAGTATAAAAAGTACAGACAGCTTCGGCCGACAGACCGCGGCCGTGAATTGCGTGCTGCGATCTATTTAATGAGTCGCTCATTAACCTACCATCGCGGGCACCTCGAATGGCATTTCCCGCTGACAAGAGCTAAGGACATTACAACGATGGTTAAGCACATTGCCCGGACTCGCCGTAAGCGAGAGGTGATTGTGATTGGGGGCAAGTGGAAGGTTGACGGTGTGCTGGATCTGCCATTGCTATTGCCAAATAGCGGCCATTTGTCCGTCAAAATTTCGGGCAAATATCGGATCATCGAACCATCCGATCCTGTG
>CAZHWT010000015.1:24788-29013 GCA_964536215.1 uncultured Candidatus Saccharibacteria bacterium | reverse complement strand
GTGACTTCGTCTACCTCGTGGCGCATTTGGGGGAAGGGGACGCCTTCGCGGGCGGGGACGTCTTCGAAGAACCAGAAGACGCGTTCGGAGTGGCCCCAGCCGAAGGTGGGCGGCATGCCGTATTCCAGCATTTCGACAAAATCAATATCGAGCATTTGAGCCTCATCGTCGCCGGCTTCGCGTAATTTCTGTTGTTCGACAAAACGGGCTAGTTGATCCTGTGGGTCGTTGAGCTCGGAGTAGCCATTACCAAGCTCTGATCCGGCAATGACTGGATGGATGCGCTCGGAGATGTGAGGCTGTCCAGGGACGGATTTGGCTAGCGGCGACAAAAAGGTTGGCTCGTGGATCATAAAAGCCGGGCCACTGAGGGTGGGGCGAATGAGTTTCCAGAGGTTGTCTAGACCGCGATTGAGGTTAAGATTGGCGTCGACGGGTTGGTGGTGCTGGTGGAGCTTGTTTTTAACCTCGTCCAGGGTGGTGTGATAGATGTCGATGTCGAAACGCTCTTTAATAATGTCAGCGTATTCGATAATCTGCCAGTCTTGGCCTAAATCAACCTGATGGCCGTGCATGGTGAACTGAAGGGTGCCGTAGACTGACTGAGCAATATAACGGAAAAGCTCCTGGACAAAGTCCATGCCTTGTTGGTAATCGGCGTAGGCCCAATAAAATTCCATGGCCATGTGCTCGGGAAGGTGTTCGTCGGAGAGGCCTTCATTGCGGAAGCGAGGACCGATTTCGTAGACTTTTTCATAGCCGCCGCCGATGAGCCGCTTGAGATAGAGTTCTTGAGAAATGCGGAGGTAGAAGTCTGTGTCTAGGGCGTCCATATGAGTGACAAAAGGTTTGGCATCGGCGCCGCCAGTGACGGCTTCTAGGACCGGAATATTAATTTCTAAAAAGCCGCGTTGGTTGAGAAAATCTCGATGGGCCTGCCAGAATTTGGCCCGGCGAGCAAAGCGGTCAAAGACGTCCTGGTTAATGTTGGTATCCAAGTAGCGACGGCGTAAGCGGGTTTCTTTGTCTTTGAGGCCATCCCAGGCGTTGGGCAGTTGACGGAGAGCTTTGGTCAAAAGGCGGATGGACGTAACTTCGACCGATATCTGACCGCGCTTGGTTTTGGCGACGATGCCGTTGGCTTGGACAAAATCACCGAGGTCGAGCAGGTTGAATTCGGTATAGGCGAGTTGATTTTGGCTATGATCGGCGGTAACTTCTTCCTCTTTAACATAGAGTTGAATGGTGCCGCTGGCGTCTTTGAGGTCAAAAAATGACACGCTGCCGTGGGTGCGCATGGAAGTAAGGCGGCCGACTACCGATACGGTCTGGCCTTCGAGTTGGTCGAATTGGTCGATGATAGTTTGATTTTGATGCGTCCGGTCAGTGTGGGCAGGATACGGAATGATACCCAGTTGGGCAAGCTGATTGATCTTATCGATGCGGACTTGGCGGAGTTCTTTTAAGGTAGACATGATGACTATAAGGAATAAGAGATAAGAGTCCAAATGCTAGGTAAAGACACAAGGCATAAATTCTGTTGCATCTTGCTGCTTTCACCTGGTTTGTTGGCATTTTTGTCTTGTGATTTGATGGATGTATGATACTACTTCAGAGAGGATTTGACTAGAGTGGGCGGGGTAGTTTTTTGAATCTGATACAATACGGTTATGAATGCTTTGTGGGGCTATTTGTATAGCACGGATTTTGATCGATGGTTGAGCGAAATTGGAGTGTGGCTTATTTTGGCAACCATGGCGGTTGCTTTTGTGGCATTGTGGCTAGAAATCCGCTTGCCATTAGGTTATTATTGGGGGTTACCAGACTACCTCATTAAGTCGTTTTTACGTGGGATTCGCCTCCTTAAGCCGGTGCCAGTATGGGGAAAGTGTTATTTGCGAGGTGATCGCAAGGCGATGCCGCTGGTGGCTTGTGACTTGCTAGATGTGCAAACACAGAAAGTGTTGCGACGAACTTATACCAACCATAAGGGTGAATTTGGATTTGCCTTGGTGCCTGGTAATTATTTATTGCGTGCGGTTAAGACTAGGTATCAGACGCCTAGTTTGCTTGATCCAGAAAATGTGCGAGTGTATGAAGTAGCCGAGTCGTTTGTGGCATCGGTAGCGGTTATTAATCGGGAGGTAGTGCCAGTAGTGGATTTGCCATTAGAGCCGATTATTCAAATGGCTGAGTTGACAACGTATCAGGCGGCGGTTCATTATGGGCGGATGCTTTTATTCCAGTTGGGTAATGTGTTTTTAGGCTTAAATAGCCTATTGGCTATCATTGGATGGTTAGTGACTAGAGAGATTTTTTATGGTTTAATTTTGGCGGTTTGTTTGGTTTTGTTGTTTATTAAATTATATATATTGGAGACTATCCGCGTAGCGATAGTAAAAGAAAATGCTTGATTTACAATTTGTTCGACACCATATCGATGAAGTAAAAGAGAATGTCAAAAACCGCAAGGCAGTGGCCGACGTGGATGAGATCTTGCGACTAGATGACCAGCGCTTAGCTTTGGTTCAGGCTATTGATGGACAGCGGCAGGAGTTAAAGGCTTCCTCTAAACAGAAGCCGGATGCCGAGATTATTGCCCGGTTGCGCAGTTTGGGTGATGACATCAAGCAACAAGAAGCGCAGTTGCGCGAGGTTGAAGCTTCGTTGCAGACGGCTGCAGCTTTATTACCAAATATGTCCAGTCCAGACATGCCGATTGGACAAGGCGAAGCGGATAATGTAGAGCTTCGGGTATGGATAGATGGTCAGGGGTATATTGAAGAAAAGCTGCTGGGGACGAATGATGAAGTTAAGTATCGTGATCTGCTGACAGATCAGCGTCCAGCGTCCAGCGTCCAGCGTCCAGATGAAGACCCGCAACCTCGTGACCTTGCGACCTTGCAGCCTCAACACCACCTGGATATAGGCCAGAATCTGGGCATTATCGATATGGCGCAGGCGGCCAAGACTTCGGGGACGCGTTTTGGGTATTTGTTGGATGGTGCGGCGCTGCTGGAGAATGCGTTGGTGCAGTTATTGAGTGAGAAATTGCTGGCCCATGACTTTATGTGGGTCGATCCACCTTTGTTGGTTAAAGAGCGGGTGTTGTTTGGGACTAGTCATTTTCCGGAGGGTCGGGATCAGGTTTACCAGATTGCTAAGGATAATATCGAAGAAGGTCAAGAGCTGTTTTTGGTCGGATCTTCGGAGCCGTCGCTGTTTGCGTTTGGCATGGATAGAGTCTTTGAGGTAGATGAATTGCCATTGAAACTGTTTGCCGTAACGCCGTGTTTTAGGTCAGAAGTTGGCTCTTGGGGCAAGGATGTGCGCGGGATAAAGCGGGTGCATCAGTTTACTAAACTGGAGATGGACGTGATTTGTCCACCGGATATGTCGGCAGAGATTTTCGAAGAGCTGGTGGGCTATAACGAGTGGATGTTGCAGCAGTTGGGGTTGACCTATCGGGTGATTAGCAAGAATACAGGCGACTGTGGTTACTTGGCTACGCATAAGCAGTACGATGTGGAAGTGTGGATGCCGTCTCAGCAGGAATTTATGGAAACGATGACGGATACAAATGCGACTGAGTTTCAGGCCCGTCGGCTTAATATTAGATATGAGGCAGCCAGGCAGCGAGGTGGCAAGATGGCGAATGAGAGGGAGTATGTCCATACGGTCAATGATACGGGTGGGGCCCTGGGGCGCTTGGTGGCGGCGATTTTGGATAAGTATCAACAGGCTGATGGTAGTGTGATAGTGCCCGAAGTATTGCGCCGATGGGTGGGGCGGGAAGTTTTAGTGCCGAATAAGCTGGTGCGATTGACGAAAAGCTAGAGGGCTGGTTTACGGTTTACAGTTTACAGTCTACGGTCTGGCGAATGCTACGAAGGGTATGTAAGCAAGGAGGGTGTCGGGAGTAGGCAGGTAGACGCGCAGTTTGAGGCTGCAGGATTACGAAGCTCGAGGTACCCATTGCGAAACGTGGAGTATGAAGTACGGCGAGAATGACGAATAGGCAGAATCGAATTGCGCAGAACTATTTACGAAGTACGCGAGTAGGGAGCATAGGGATAGAGGTGCGCAGTACGGAGCCTAATAACCATCTAACGCGTTGACTGTAAACCGCAAACTATAAACCGCAAACTATTTTCGGGCAAACAGGCAAACGTGTATACTAACTCTCGTAGACTCGTAGACTCGTAGACTCGTAGACTCGTAGACT
>CAZHWT010000015.1:0-24688 GCA_964536215.1 uncultured Candidatus Saccharibacteria bacterium | reverse complement strand
GTGTATACTAACTCTCGTAGACTCGTAGACTCGTAGACTCGTAGACTCGTAGACTGGCAAGCTTTGCGATCGCATAACTAATAGACGAACAAGCCGATAGTTAAGTGACCAAGTAATCAACAACTAATACCCAATCTGCCGGAGGCGGTTTTTATGCCCATTTACCAAGCTGTTATTTTAGGAATTCTTCAGGGATTAACAGAGTTCTTGCCTATCTCATCATCGGGACATTTGACATTAGTGCCCTGGCTGCTAGGCTGGCCCGAGCATGGATTAACCTTTGATGTGGCGTTGCATGGGGGAACTCTCATTGCTTTACTAGTCTATTTTTGGCGTGATTGGCTTACGTATATTCAAGCTGGCACACAATCGTTGATGCAACGGTCGTTACAGGCTGACGGAGCTAAGACAGCTTGGTTAATTTTGTTGGCCACTATTCCAGGGGCGGTGATTGGGATGATTGGCGAAAGTTGGTTTGAAGAGCACGTGCGACAGCCTGCCTTAATTGCATTATTGTTGATGTTGTTTGGCGGAATTATGTTTGTAGCTGATAAGTACGGTCGCAAAGAGCGGCAGGTAGGGCAAATGAGTTGGGCGGATGGAGCCTGGGTGGGATTATCCCAAGCTTTGGCGCTTTCCCCGGGTGTGTCGAGATCGGGAGCAACTATCTCTACTGGATTGTGGCGGGGGTTAAGTCGAGAAGCGGCAGCCCGGTTCTCATTTTTATTGGCGACGCCCATTACGGCTGGCGCGGTGTTGGTTAAGTCTGTGGATGTGGTTAAAGATGGTTTGCCAGCTAGTGAGCAGATGGCCTTTGCGGTGGGGATACTTACGGCTATGCTGGTAGGATTTGCAGCTATTCACTGGATGTTGGGCTATGTACGCAAGCAGTCACTGATGGTGTTTGTTTGGTATCGGCTGGTTTTTGGAGCGATTTTGTTAATTGTGGCGTTGATGAGATGATGTTTAATTCTATAGGTTGAAGGGTGAAGGTTGAAGGTTTAAGCGGTCCTGCCTATCAAAGTACAAACCTTTACCCTTCAACCTTCAACCTCTCGCATTTAACCTTCTGGCTTTCTTTTGCCTGCGCTTGGTACTTAGTGTTTACAGATAAATGCCTATTTATATAGATATTTATCTGAGTTTTAACGGCCGGTCAGATTTAGGGACAAATTTCTTACGGCTTGGATTGGCCGTGAGCTGAGTAATTTCTGCATCGGTTAACGGGCGGATTTGCCCCGGCTTTAACTTGCTGTCTAGCCACAGGCCGCCCATGCGTAGTCGCTTGAGAGTGATGACTGGATTATTAAGATGCTCAAACATGCGGCGAATCTGACGCTTCTTGCCCTCGTGGATAATTAGTCGGTAGGTGATTTTTTGAGAATTGCTAACCGGAGTTATTTGGGCAGGAGCTGTTTTACCATCCTCCAATATCATGCCACGGCCAAACTGACGGATCTGACGGTCGGTTAGGGTTTTGCTTACGGTTACCTCGTATTCCTTAGGATGTTCGAACTTGGGGTGGGTAAGCTTAAAAGTAGTCTGACCATCGTTAGTCAGAACGAGCAATCCAGAAGTATCTTCATCTAGGCGGCCAATGGCAAATAGACGAAATTCTTTATATTGGGCTGGAACTAAGTCAAACACTGTGGGTCGATGTTGAGGGTCATTGTTAGTGGTGATGACGCCGGTTGGTTTATGCAACATTAAATAAATTTGAGGTGGCAGGGATGTAACAATTTTTTTACCCAGCATAATTTCGTCTATTTGGGGATCAATCATAAAGCGAGGATCTTGGGTAGTACGGCCGTTGACCTTTACCTTGCCTAGCTTCATAGCTGTAATCATGTCACGTCGTGAGCCACAGCCGGCATCAGCCAGAAATTTATGAACATACGTTTTGCTTTCCATGATGGGCATTATAACAGATGATATTTAGTCTGTAGGTTTGAAAAATAAAGAGTGTCCTTTCTCAAGCAGGTTGCTTGAGAAAGGACACGAGCCTCTTACTGAGGCGAGTGGTGTCTCTGCGCGTTACCGGTTTGTCCGGCCTCGCCGCCATGGCTGCCAACCAGCCTGGCTGGTGATTGGTTCAATCTCCTCGACATGATAGCGAATGACCCGGGTTGGGTCAACGCCGTTGCGACGAAGACGTCGGAAGGAGGTGTGAATACCGACCCCTTCCTTGGTCCAGGAGTAGATCGTCCAGGCGATGAACGCCAGAATAATCATCGATCCCAGCCAAACCATAAACTGAGTTCCTGAGCTGTTGCCAGCTGCCACAAGACCGGCTCCGGCTCCAGCAGATGGAAGTGCATTGACTGTCAGCTTGGTTCCGTACATGATTCCCTCTTTTCCTTGCCTATTATGGCAAGAAATAACTAACGACGAACGAGCCAAGAGTTCTCTGGTTATACTCCTTTCCTACCAATCTGTCCGGATAGGTCGGCGTGTTAGGCGCTGAACGCCAGAAAAGTTGAGAAACGCAACCGCGTATACCTTTAACCAAATGAGCTCCTTGATGAAATTGTAAATTTCGTCAGAGATCAAAGTGTAAAGGAGTACACGTTGCCGCCAGGTTTTGTCGGGAATATTTCTCGCCCGATCCTATTGCCAAAACAAAGAAATGGCCGGTAGGATCAGATAGAGTGAATTCCACTCGATCTGATTGTGTCTCACCCAGTAGATGATTAACAGCAGCCAGATATAGCGGACGGAAATGCTGCTAAGCAGCACGATGTGTTCGAATAATGTTCCAGTTTGTTCTTTTCTGTCCTGTTCCACAGTGCCAAAATACCACCTCATGCGCTGTTGCTTGAAGTCCTTGAGGGTATATGGCACATCCGTTAAGGCATACTGCTCGACCGCGCAGCCGACCTGCCACCCTAACCTTTTGTAGTCGTTGGTCATGGTGTAGTCTTCGACGATCGAGTCTGTAGCCCAGGCTCTTAATTTTTCTGGAGTACTACGCATCTGCATGACTTGCTTGAGGGCAACCGACCGGTATGAGCTAGAGCAGCCAGCCAGAACTTTGGCATTGCCTTTGTTGAGTGAGCTGACTCTAAGGTCATTAGCCCGGTTGTACTCGAATTTCTGTGCGAGTACCATCCATGGGCTGTACCATTTGGTATTAGGAGCGTTACGATTGAGGGGCAGGACACCGAAGCGTGAACAAAGACCAGCCCATTTGGGATGGTTCTTGAACTCCTTGACCGTAATTTCGATATGATCCGGGCCGAACACGGTGTCGGCATCGACCGAAATAATAATATCGGAAATACGATCAAAGTGGCAAGAGCTTCTTGGTGAGTCAATCCAGCTGCTGCGGACAGTACTTCCAGGGCCCGGTTGAGGGCACCGGACTTTTTGTCCGGATTGTTATCCATGACATCCAGGAGCAGATTGTCGTATTCGGTTTGTAAACCAGTTACGACCTCTGCAGTACGATCAGAACAGTTATTGGCGACAACGACGACATACTTCGGCTTGTACGTTTGATTCATGAGTGAGCGAATAGTTCGCTCAATGCTATTCTCCTCATTGTAGGCCGGTATGATAATGCTTGCTGTTGGTGTGTCCGTGGTAAGTGGGCGCAGCACTTGGACTTGAGTGGAGTGGTGGAAAATCCGATAAAGGATAACCAGGATAATCAAGGTGGCAAGTCCACCAACGATTTGCATGTCATTGCTCCTTCGTCTGTTTATCAATGTGCGAATCAAGTACCACGTTTGGTACTAGATATTTTGCCTATTGGACCGATAATAAATCCTTAAGACGTAGGCATTTAACATGGATGTCAATACTAGTAATCTTCAGTAAATTGGCGAGATAAACAATTGGAGATTTGACGGTATCCTATAGTTGTAATATAACACTACTTATAGTGCTGTCTATGCGGGCAGCTTGTGGTGCTTAGCCGGACAAGGAGAGATAGGATGTCCTGGCGTATGAAGATCGGTTTGGTAGTGTTGGCGCTGGCCGTAATAGCTGCGGCTGGTGGCTGGTATACCTGGTTTCGTTCGAGCCCTGAGCCAGCTAGAGAATATCTGGTGCCGCCAACTGAGACGGGCTTGGTCGTAAATGGATCGATGGAATCTCCTGACGATTCTGGACAAGCTCCGCGATCTTGGCATACAGGATCTTGGGGGAGCAATGAAGCTGACTTTTCATATGTCGCTGACGCTCACACCGGTCATCGCAGCCTGAAAATCGAGGTGGATGACTATCAAGAAGGCGACGCCAAATGGCTGTTTGAAAGTGTTGATGTGAGCGGCTATGCGATGCTGCGCTATCAAGACTTTTACAAGTCCAATGTGGCCACTCACGTCATTGCTCAAATTGAGCTGGCGGATGGATCTCTGATTTATCCCACCATCGGCACTGCCTTTGCAAGTAAGGAATGGTCATTGGGCAGTTTTGACTTTGCTGTTCCTGAAGGTGCAATTCGCCTGACTGTTCTGCATGTCCTGGCTGCCGATGGTTGGTTGATGCTCGATGATGTTCGGATGGACCCATACCTGCCTCAGCCCTTGAAGGGTGGGGGGATGGTGTCGATAACGTTTGACGATGGATATGCTTCGTTGTACTCAACGGCGCTTCCCATGCTTCAACGTTACGATTTGGTTAGCACCGATTACATTATCACCGATTGGTTGGGGCGACCGAATTATGTGACGGCGCAGCAAGTTCAGATGGTCAGCATGAGCGGGCAGGAGATTGGTTCGCATACCGTCTCTCACCCGTATCTTAGCGAACTTGACCATGGTGAACTGGAACGTGAGGTGGTTGACTCGAAACAATTCTTGTTTGACTTGCTGGGAATTGTGCCGACTGCCTTTGCTAGTCCCTATGGGGATTACAGTAGTCAGGTGCAAGATGAGGTGAGTCAGGTATATCAGTCTCACCGCACTGTCAATCAGGGATTTAATAGTCCCGATTCTTTCGATCCGTACCACATCAGAGTGCAGAACGTTAAAATCTACACTCCGGTCGAGCAGATTGAGGAATGGATAGACTTTGCCAGTCAACATAATATTTGGCTAGTGCTGGTCTTCCACAACATTGCTGAAGGTGGCGACGCGGATTCGTATCTGCCTCAAAATCTGGACATTGTTCTTGATTACCTTAGTCAGAGCGGTCTTCAGGTTTGCACTGTCAGTCAGGGGGTGGAGATTATGGCCAGCCAGTAGGTGTGGTCAAGAGAGAGGCTTGGAGCCAGCAGCAATGCTGGCTCTTTGTCATTTTGGTTGATTGCTTTTTATATCAGAGATTTGACATAATACTGGCGTATGTTCTTCCGTAAGAGTCTTAACAAGATTATTCCCCGACAACCATTAGCTGTAGTAAGTGTTATTGGTATATTGATTGAAGTACCAATTTTGGGCTTGATGGCCGCCCGAGGCTGGTTTGTTCGGTATGTGGCGGATGATTTTTGTACTGCCTCATCAGTCTTTAATCTAGGTTGGTGGGATGCGCAGTGGCATTGGTATACTCATTGGTCGGGCCGATTTGGCTTTACAGCTTTGGTGACAGGGCTGGAGTTGTTGGGAGATTGGGTTAGCTGGTGGCTACCACTCATAACGCTGCTTATCTGGGTGGTGGGGCTAGCTTGGTTGTGCAGACTGGTGTTGCGACAAGCCAAGTTTTTAGTAATTGGTTGGCCGGCCTTGTTTATGGCTGTAACGATTATATGTGTGTATGTTTTAACTAATCCGCACCCTGGACAAGCGTTTTATTGGTTTACGGGCAGTCTTACGTATACGTTGCCATTAATCATGATGACATATGCTGCAGCTTTGCTAGTACGTAGTTTTGACATACTCCGAGGTTCTGATATGACGCTTGGTCAGTTCTGGCGTCAAAGAACGGCTTGGTTGGCGGTGGGGGCTGGTTTATTATTGTTTATTGCGGCTAGTTTGAATGAAACACATGCGTTTTTACAGCTAGTTGTACTGGGTTTAGTTGGATTGCTAGTGGTCGTAGCAGCTATGCCCTGGCGGGTAAAATTGCCCTATTTGTCGATAGTAGCTTTAGTAACGGGGTGTAGTCTGGTGTCGACATTGCTGATGTTTGTAGCACCAGGCAACTCGGTGCGATCGGCCAATTACCCGCCTCATCCAACAATCGAGCGGACGCTGGAGTTTTCCTTTAATGCTACCAATAGCTACCTGCTGATTGATTGGCAATACGCCTGGTTTGTTTATTTGCTCGTCATCTCGATAGTGCTGTTTTGGCTTGGTAGGATAAATGTCAGGCCGAATAGAAAATTAATACCATTGGATATGCTTTGTCGTGGGTTAGCTGCTGCCGTGTCGGGCTATGTTTTGTGTGTCTGCTTGCAGGTACCGTCTTTTTATGTCCAGAGCTATCCCACTTATGAACGTAGTTTGGCGGCAACGCCTGTTATTCTATCGGTGGCAGTGGTGGTGTTGGGATTTTATGTGGCAGAGTTGCTGCGAACGCATCTACCGCAACGATGGGAAGGGCATGCAACTAAGGTTGGTTTGGCGCTATTTGGCTTAGTGGTGGCCCAAATTGGCTATTCGCAGACGGTATTTACGTGGGGTGAGTTTGGTCGGGAGCTGCCACAGCTAAGAGCCTATGCTGCGGCATGGGATAAGCAGAATGCTGTCCTGCAGCTGGCTGGAGGGACCGAAAAGGAAGTGGTGGTATCACGCTTAGGACATACTTTTGGGTTGGAAGATGTTACCTCGGATTCTAGTCATTGGGTTAACGGCTGTATGGCTGCCTATTATGATATCGATTCGATTGTGGCCGAGTAGCTAGAATGTCCGTTGCCTCGACTCTGGGATTAGCGTATAATCCGACTGTTATGTTGCAAGCTATCTCTAAACTTTTTGATTCCAATGATAAACAAATAAAAAAAATGCAGCCTCTGGTCGACCAAATTAATGGCCTGGAAGATCAATTTGCTAGCTTGAGCGATGGTCAGTTGGCCGAGAAGACGGTGGAATTTAAGCAGCGGTACACAGAGGGGGAATCGCTGGATTCACTTTTGCCCGAAGCTTTTGCTACTGTGCGGGAAGCGGCTAAGCGGGCTATTGGACAGCGCCATTTTGATGTTCAGCTGATTGGTGGAATTACACTACACCGCGGCCAGATTGCGGAAATGAAGACTGGTGAAGGTAAGACCTTAGTGGCAACGCTGGCTTTGTATTTGAATGCTTTGGCTGGCAAGGGAACTCATTTGGTGACGGTCAACGGGTTCCTGGCTCAGCTAGGCACGGGCTGGAATGGTCCAATCTATGATTTGCTGGGCATGAAAGTGTCGGCTATTGATCACGATTTATCGGTAATTTATGATCCGGAATATTCTAGCACTAAGCATGATGATGAGCGGTTGCGGCATCTGCGGCCGGTGTCGCGACAGGAAGCGTATGCGGCCGATATTACCTATGCGACCAATAATGAACTAGGATTTGATTACTTGCGCGACAACATGGTGCAGAGCCTGGATCAAATGTCGCAGCGGCCGCTATTTTTTGCCATTGTGGACGAAGTTGACTCTATTTTGATTGATGAAGCTCGAACGCCGTTGATTATTTCGGCGCCAGCTGAAGAGAGTAATGAGCTCTATGTTCGGTTTGCTAAGCTAGTCAAACAGCTGGGAGCAGATGACTATGTGATTGATGAGAAGAGTAAGTCGGCCTCTCTCACTGAGTCAGGAGCTGACAAAATGGATGAGTGGCTGGGTGTGAAAAATGTTTTTGAAGATATGAGCTTGACGCATCACTTGGATCAGGCCTTACGGGCTCAGTTTTGCTATTTGTTTGATAAAGACTATGTGATTCGGGATGGTGAAGTGGTGATTGTGGATGAGTTTACGGGACGGATGATGCCGGGTCGCCGATATTCTGAAGGCCTGCATCAGGCGATTGAGGCTAAAGAAGGGGTGGAGATTCAAAAAGAGTCTAAGACGTTGGCGACGATTACCTTCCAAAACTATTTCCGACTCTATAAGAAACTGGCGGGCATGACTGGTACAGCGGAAACTGAGGCTGAAGAATTCGCTAAGATTTATAAACTAGACGTGGTGGTAATCCCAACTAATCGGCCAATGGTTAGAATTGATCATGCAGATTTGGTGTATAAGAGCCAGCACGCTAAGTATATGGCGGTGGTTAATCGGATTATTGAGTTGCACAAGGCTGGCCAACCAGTATTGGTGGGTACAACTTCGGTGGCTAAGAACGAATTGCTATCGGGACTATTGACCAAACAGCGCGTACCGCACGAAGTATTGAATGCCAAAAATAACGAGCGAGAAGCTGAGATTGTATCTCTGGCCGGTCAGAAGGGGGCCATTACAATTGCTACCAACTTAGCTGGACGAGGCACCGATATTCAATTAGGTAAGGGTGTGACTGAGTTGGGTGGGCTGTTTGTAATTGGAACGGAACGACATGAATCGCGGCGAATTGATAACCAGTTGAGGGGTCGCTCGGGACGGCAAGGAGATCCGGGGGCTAGTCAGTTTTATGTAGCTTTGGACGATGACTTGATGCGGTTGTTTGGCGGGGATCGGATTGCAGGGTTGATGGAGCGGTTTAATTTACCCGACGATGTGCCGATTGAAAATGCTATGGTGTCAAAGTCTATCGAGAGTGCTCAAGTTAAGGTGGAAGGGCATAACTTTGATATTCGAAAACATGTGGTGGAGTATGACGATGTTATTAATCGTCAACGAGAAATTATTTATGCTCGTCGATTGTCGATATTGGAGAGTTTGTGGCGATTGAACCACGAGGGGCAGCCGAGTGATCGACAGGTCGAGGATGGGGCTGTTTTTGAAGTGTCAGAGTACGCTGAGCGAGTGTTGCCGCAATCGGCGGCGGCAATGGTGGCGTCGCACACGACAGAGGTCGGGGTTGACTTGGAAGGTATTGCCGCTGAATTGGAAGCAGTTTTACCATCCGCCCCAACTACAGATGGCTTGGATGCCGATGATCCCGGGCACTTGCAACAGCAGATTAACGAGATTTTACACCAAGCCTTGGAAGCTCGACGTAAGCAGTTGGGCGAGGAGCACTTTGTGCTAGTGGCTCATTTATTGATTTTGTCGGTGATTGACCGATTGTGGATGGAGCATATCGATGTAATTGATGATCTGAGGACCGGCATTGGTTTACAGGCGTACGGACAGCGTGATCCTTTGGTAGAGTTTAAGAATCAAGCTTACAGATTGTTTGAACGCTTGATGGGCGAGATTGATTACGAAGTTATCCATCAGTTATTTAAAGTTGAATTGATTCGCCAACCTGTACTGCCAGACATGCAGGAAGTAAAGCAGGAATTGCCGACTGGTTCGGTTGAGGCAGCTCTGGGAGCAGATGCGTTGACGCCGCAAGATGAGATTCCGGCAAGTCGGTCGGTGACCGATGCTATGCTGAGCGCAGCTACGCCGAACATTGCTGTGTCAATCGACGGCAAAGTGACTAAGCAATCGAAGGTAGATAAGTCTACTTTGGGACGCAATAGTCCGTGTTGGTGTGGCAGTGGCAAAAAGTACAAGAATTGTCATTGGCCTAATTAGTAGTTCGAATGAGTCGTATGGTTATACGAATTAGGTAGCATCCGCTTGACCAGGCGAGTACACTTTTCTGACTCGCCGCAGTCCTGTCGACGAAGTCGACTATGGAGCTTGTCAGCCTGTGGCGGAACGGAACTAAGTAATTAAGTAACTCTTGTCCTCCTCTGGCGGAAATAACCAATAACAACGTCGATGAGTAGGCAAGTAGGCAAGTCGGGCGTAGGCAAGTAGGGTGCGTAAATGCCAAGGAAGAAGAGTCCAAATGCCAAACAAAGGTTCAAGATGCAAAAATACATAACACCACTGGTGCTAAAATTACGTTAATCGTTAATCGCTCATTGCAAATCGTAAATCGTCAATCGTAGATTGTAACGTTTCTTCCGAGCAAGCGAATGTACGTACATATGTACGTACACGTATAGGTACAACTGGCGTAGGGATTCTCGATCGGGTCGAGAATGACAGAAAAGGTAGGGGGAAGTACGGAGTATGGGAGTGAATAACGAATAACGAACAAACGAAGATACCTATATGTAGGGATTCTCGATTCACCCCGATTTAATCGGGGTCGGGTCGAGAATGACACGAAGGGAAGGTAGAGAAGTGCGAAGTACGTAAGGGAGCGAATTAAAAGAGTTTACGAAGAAATGTGTAAGGGAGTACTCCTGCAGCCGGAGGCTGCAGGAGTACGGGGTGAGAATTGTGTGGTAAGTGAGCGAATAGGTGCAGATCTGCTGCAGAATTACGAATTACGTGTTGCGGGGGCGAATGGACGAATTGATTGTAAACTTTTTTAGTGGGTACATATGTTAGATAAGATTACTTTTGAGCAATTTAAATTAAAGAATGGCATTGCCTGTTATCTAAATCCTACACAGTCGGATTATACGATGGTGCATATTCAAGTTCCGCGAGGATCGGCTCATAATACTGGGGCATTTTTGCCCGGCACTTTTCATTTTTTGGAGCATCTATGTTGCGAGAAGTCGAAATTGTACCCTACGTCGAATGAGTTTGGAGAAGTGGTCGGATTGACAGGTGGTAATAGCAACGCCTCAACGGCTCCATTCTGGACCACCTACATTTTGTCGGCCCCAGATAATCGAATAGGTGACCTGTTGCCCGGGTTTTTCTCGCGGGTGTTTGAGCCAGTTATTGAGGATGAGTCAATCGACAAACAGCGTGGAATTGTAGCTAATGAGCGTAAGCGGAAAGAGCGATGGTATCCCGGTAGCAACGAGCAAAGTTGGTTTGAGTTGACTCAATGGAAGAATGATCAACGGTTTTCGCTTAGTCAGATTCTTGGTAGCGACACAGACCTGAAAAATATGAATGTGGACATGTTGCGCCAAGCGCATGACACGTATCGACATAATGATGTCCGTGTTGTGGCTATGGGGGCAGCCGACTTACAACCGCTTTGGCGTCTGCTTGAGTCACTGCCTCTTGCTGATACGGCTCTGCCGACTGAGTTTTATGGTCTAGAGTGGCAAGACAAGGCGTATCGAGTGCAGCATTTTCGCGACACTAGCCGTCATACCTATGTGATTGGCGGTATTATTACACCGAATCCGGATCTACAGCGAGAGCGTCAGCTGCGGTTTATTATGAGCTACTTGATTAACTCTACTCATGGAGCTTTATATAACTGGTTGCGCCGAGATCTGGGTTGGACGTATGGATTATCTATGGATTATGCCGTAAATGAGCAAGGGCTGGATTGGGAGATGCGATTTCCGGTTAACAGCTTGCCTCAAGTTGAGCAAGTGAGACGAGAGTGGCGGTCGCGAGCGTTGCAGGCGCTGGGTGATTCTAAAGCCGTGCAATTGGAAGTAGATCGGCTGCTGGGTATGAGTATGTATTGGTACAATAGTCCAGAGTCTATCTTTTACTCGGCGGCGCGGGATTTGGATGTTTATGGCCAGATTGTGACGGCAACAGAGCGTCGAGAGTATATTAGAGGTTGTAGTTCTAGTAAGCAATTATTAGCCCTATTTGAGCAGTATTGGCACCATGATGAGATTGGCGAATATTGCGCGGCTCCAGAGAAAGATTGAGCTAACCTCGAAAGTTAGTTTGGTAGGCGTACTTCAGCCCGGCGACTACGATTGAGAGGAGGGTCGTTATGAAGCTTTATTTGTCATCGTATCGCGTTCCTACGCCAGACGATTTTGTGGAACTAATTGGCAAGCCGGCAGGAACTATCCGATTGGCAATGATCCCTAATGCCAAAGATGCTTATGTAGAGCGTATTTGGACGATGAAAAATAACGATGTCGTCCGCTTTTTTGCTAGTATTGGGATAACGGACGTGACTATTGTTGATTTGCGTGATTACTCCGATGGTCTGCAGCTAAAAGATTATCTGGCGGAATATGACGTGATTTGGGCGAATGGTGGCAATACGTTTTTATTGCGTTATGCCATGCGCGTGAGTGGGTTTGATACTATTATTACGGATTTGTTAGCCAGCGGGATTGTGTATGGTGGGGAGAGTGCTGGGTTGCTGGTAGCTGGCCCGACATTGCATGGTTCGGAAGTGGCTGATGAAGCCGAGTTCGCTCCTGAGATTGTATGGGATGGGCTGGGGTTAGTTACTGATATGATATGGCCGCATGCTGATGAGGCTATGTATGCTGACGCCTTACGAGGCATGCGACAGCTTTATCCTGGGATGCTAGAACTAAAGAATTCGCAGGCAGTTGTAATAGACGGCCATAAGCGTCGGATTGTTGAAAATGGGTCGAACAAGGGCAACCTGTAAGCGTTTGTCGTAAAAGCGGAAGATTGGTTTCGGCGAAACTTATGCTAAGCTCTGATTATTATTGGTGGTTGCTGTTTAGCGGTGGTCCACTGCAGTATGATGGTTAGAGTGAGCAGGCCTATGGCGGACAGAACGGTTATAACGCCAAAGACTTTAACGATGCCGCCAAGCAGCTCCGCTTGATTGATCCAGCCCAGATACGTTAGCAGCCAGTTCCAATCATGAATACTGCTGTCTCCACCTAGGAGGGGCAGAGCCATGGCTTGAGCATCAGCAATGTAATAGCTGACGTTGATTAAATTGTCTCCCAGCCAGAATAGGCCGAATGAGCTGCCAGCCACGTCGCGTTTGAATATAAAGTAGCCAAGAAATATGGCTGGCAAGAGGCACTGGTTAAGCGATCCTCCCAGTATGGCAATAAATTGACCAAAGAGGCTAAATATCCAGTGGCCGGCCTCGTGAATGAGTAGATTGAGGTTGTCCAGAAATATCCAGGGGAGTTGTTGATCGGAAGGGCGGAGGAGTTGAAATGTCCAATAGACAAGGATAAGCCAGAGAAGAATTAATAGACTAGGGGCGTATTTGGATGATGGTGGTAAAAAAGTTGGCACGGGCCGAAAATGATAGATTGGGGTAGTCGTTTTCTTTTTACCCTAGACAGTCTTCCATCTCCAATTTACTATCGACGATCTCCAGTCCTCTCATCAATTTCCCAACGATTTGACTAGGTTCTCGACGATGCGGCCATTGAGTAGGGATTTGAGGATATCCTGACGGGCTGTAGGGGTGAGTTCGTATGTTTGGCAGATAGCTTCAAAAGCCTGGTCTAGAGCAGGTTTAAAGGCTGGGTCCTGGAGAAGATTGGGCTGATTGCGCTGAATTTGCTGTTGAACTTTTTGTCGCAGAGCTTCTTTATTGGGGCCAATAGGGTCCCGGCTAATAGATTTGGCCCAAGCAAAGTCTGGCTGGTCGACGGTCCAGGTAGCGTCAGTCAGCAGGGGTTTAGGTGGTCGACCAACAGGGTTTTTAGGTTGGGATGGCTGAGTCGAAGCGGCAGTTGCGGATTGAGGCGGAGTATTTGGGACAACTGGTTGCGGTGGTATTGGCTCAGATGGTGAGCTAGTTTGCAATTGCGGCTCAGTCGCTGGAATTGGCTCGAGAGGTGGGGTGGGTGGCAACTGCGGGAGCGGCGGCAAGCTAGGCATGGCTGGTTGTGACGCAGCGGCTGGCTGTGGCTCAGCTGGCTGAGGGGTAGGAGCCGGCGTAGGCTCTGCTGCTGGGGTTGGTTCGGGTTGAGCAGCAAGACCTTGATCGGGTAATGGTGGTAGTGAGAGTGATGGTGGTTCAGCTGCAACTGCGGGTGGCGTCGCAGTATCCTGAGGGGCCGGTGTGGGCCACAGCGAATCGTCGATAACTGTGGAAGGAGGTGTGGGTTGCCCCTCGGAGGTGGGAGGTGCTGCATTAGGCTGCGCTGTTTGGTCATTTTGAGCAGCTGGTGTATCCGTGGGGGGCAGTGTTGGCGAGACTGGCTGTGGTTGATTATCGCCGCCGACATTGTATCCAGCTAATGGATCGGTGGCTGGAGAAGCGGGTTGAGGTGTAGGAGCCGGTTCAGCGACTGGAGGGGTTGGCTCGGCTGCTGGTGGAGCAGGGGGCGGTGTTGGTTGAGGGGCTGGCTGGCTGGATAGCTGTGGTTCAGCTGGAGTGGGATTGGGGGCTATTGAAGGTGTTGGAGCTGAAGCTGGCGGCGCGGAGGCTGCTGGGGTTGATGGCATTGACGCAGCTTCGGCTAGATCGTGTTGAGGAGCAGGTGCATTGGCCTGTCCATTGGCAACCATGATTTGACTAAACCGCTGCATATCTTCGTTAGTTACGCCGCGTCCATGAACTTTAGCTTGAGCTATATAGAGACCATCAGGTGTACGGGTGGCTAGTTCAATGCACCAGAGAAGAGTCTGGAGCTGACCTTGGTCGTCTTTGTAAAAAAGATAGGTATATTCGGGGTTAAGGTCTGGGTAAATGGCTGCACCGTGATCCTCGTCTAGTTGAATGACCGTGCCATAGCCATTTTGCTCATCGCTCTGAGTTAGATAAAAGATCATGAAGGCTGACTGACTATCGGCAATGGCTGGGATAGTGGCAGCATCAAAGATGATGGATCCATCTTGATCTTGACGCGCTATGACGGGCAGTGTAGTTTCGGTGGCGGGCATAATTTAGGCAGTGCTATGCAGCTGGAAGTTTCTCTTGATGTCGAATTTGAGATATATTGCTTTCTACTTGATCTGGCCACGCGGAATCAGCATTTGTTGTTTCGATGCGATATTTCTGAATGCTGGTAATGTTGGCGCCTGTTTCCTGGTTGACGGCCGCCTCTTGCGTCTGTGCAGGAATCTCGGGTTGTGCAGTATTACTAATGGCTTCAGATGCGTTAACCGAGGGTAATGGCGTACCTGATGCCGCTGAGGGTTCGCCAAAACGGCCGATGGTCAAATTGCTCGCTGTCACTTCGGTCGAAGATTCATTGCCAGCGACCGGAGTATACGGATCCTGCTCGTTGTTTGCGGCGATCTGCTCAGTAACGCTGGTGGCAGCGCTCATTAGGTCTGCATCTTCGGGTGTTTGCGACTGAGATTCTGGCATATATTTATGGTACCTTGAATGCTTGCTTGGTGTCAACGGTGAGCGATGGCCTGTGAGTGATCTGAGCTGCGAGCTGCGCGATGTTTCGGATAGCCAATTGACTATGAGTGCTTTTAGATCCCCACACAATGCCCTTGTGAGGGGCTGGAAGGGACCTAGAAAGGCCGATAGTCTGTTGGAGCATGGGGGGATGCGGTACAGCTGGCGATGAGGGATTATGGGGAGGACGAGAAAAATTGACCTCTGGGTTGCCTTGTTCGAAGATGGTGTGGTGTGATACCATACACGCCTATGTCTAAGAATGCTATATATGGATTACTTACAATAGTTGCGGTGGTGGGGATAGTGGTGGCGGCTTGGTATGTAAATCAGCGGACGGATACGTCCACCAAAACGCCGGATGCTAGCTCGACTAGTACTTCGACCACTCCTACTCCACAATCTACTACAACAGCACAATTAGAAGGAGGTCAGCAAATGCAAAGTGAAGATTTAGTCGTGGGAAGTGGAGATGAAGCCGTGTCCGGTAAGACGGTGACGGTTAATTATGTTGGCACATTTACCGACGGCACCAAGTTTGATGCATCGGCCGATCACGGGCAGCCATTCAGTTTTACTCTAGGGGCTGGGCAGGTGATTCAGGGCTGGGACCAGGGTGTGGCTGGGATGAAGGTTGGTGGCAAGCGAAAATTGACAGTTCCGCCGGAATTGGGATACGGTCCTAACGATTATGGCTCGATTCCTGGTGGCTCGACGCTGGTTTTTGAGATTGAGTTACTGAAAGTAGAGTAAGCTGTCGGTAATTAGCGACTTGGACGGCATTAGCTGTAATAAAAAAGGCAGTCATTGACTGTCTTTTTTATTACTTGGTTTATGTTTGGTTTATTTTTTGTTCTACTTCGGCAGCAAACTTACCCGATACGAGAGCAGCATAAGCCGTTAGTCTTTGGTCGACGGTTAAGTCTGGCCAACGCTTAGAAAGTTGGTTTACAGCTGCGTTCAGTATTGATCGGAATCTCGGATTCTGCCACAGGTCAGAATTATTTTGCCGCGTCCACTTGCGGATATTATCTTTGATGTTTCGGTCTGTTTTGGCTGGGAACTCATTCTGTTCGGCTATGCGCAGAGCCGCATCTCGTTGACCTACGGTCATACTGGCGGTGGGATGAACTCGCCGGGCGCGACTGTCTGGTGGAGCTGAGGCGTCGTTCTCCTCTTGTTTGGTGAGCATATTCAGAATTGTATCGGAGTCAGCAGTGAGGATAGATTCCTGAGGTGCGGTTGGGAGTGGCTCAGTGCTTGTTTGGTCAGACGGTGCGGCTGCCTCTGAGGCACTAGGAGTATTGGTGGCGGTTTCAGTGTTAGTAAGGTTCTGAGCACGTTGGTTTAAGATGCTAGCGAATGATTGCTTGGCTTGAACAGCGTCACCTTTGGTCGCAGCGGTCTCAGCGGAGCGTCGACTGTCAGAGTTCGTGCTTGGTCTTGTTGGGCCGCTGTTATTGTCTGGTTCAGCGTCGATATACTGACTTGGCTTGTTATCGTTGTGTTTTCTTATGATTCCTTGACGACGCTTGGTAAGCTCTTCCTCCATGCGAGCTTGTCGCTCTTTATGTTTGGCATTGAGCTGGTCGATAGTTAGAGCTGGGTCAACTGCAGATTCTGAGCTGGTCCTAGCTGTTGGACGGCTGGGTGGCGTTGGAATTGAACCAGACGGGCCTGATGAGCTGGGTGGAGGAATCGGTGGTTGACCATCAGCCGGTTCACTGCCAGACCGTTGATCGGACTGATTTAAAAAGAGCTTGAGTAGATGCTGAACTTTTTCGATAGCTGTTTCTTTGTCCATGGCTTGGTGATGTTCGATTCTGTAAAAGTCAGCAAAACCAGGGTATTGCTGGTCATAATTTTCAACAGCGCGACTAACTCCTTCGTTGGCTTTGATATTGGCCTGTCGGCGTTCTTGGTCATCGTTACTGGCTTGGTCAAAGGTCGAGCGGTCAATCTTGACATATACATTTGTATCGCCGAATTTTTGATCGATGTTGCCAACTTTGTTTCGATTGGTGTTGTCGCCATTTTTTACTTTAGTGTCCCCAGTTTTTATTTTGGTGTCACCCGTTTCAACCTTAGTATCCCCAGTCTTTACGTCAGCTCCGCCAGCTTTATTCTCGTTCTTTACACCACCTGTTCTGACCCGGTTGGTCTGTTCTGGGTTGGCTTGAATGCGAATGCCTCCTCCGGCTCCAGTTAATCCCCTGGCCGTACCAAATCGTCTAGTGTATACATTTGGTGAGTTGGTAGGGGGTGCTGCCTCATCCTGAGGTCGGCCCGGCTGGGGAGCGTTGTTTGCTGGTGGTGGAGCAGGTTCTGCTGCGTTACCGGCCGCCGCCGCGGGCTGTTCATTGTTAGGTTGTGGAGGATTGTTTTCGGCTGGATCAGCGGCCGGATTCGCCTCAGCAGGTCTAGGTTGACCATTGCGGTTGGCGTTGGCTAGTAAGTTTAGGGCAATAAGGGTGGCAAGCAGTTGGTGGTCCACCTGTTCTGGTGGCGCCTCTGGGGCAGCTGGGTTTTCGGCTGCGGCGCCCGGTTGGCGGCTGCGACGGCCTAGGAGATAGCCTCCGAGACCAACGCCTGCCGCCCCAGCTCCCGTTGCTAACCCAACTCCTGCTAACATTTTCCAAAGATCGTCATGATCTTTATCTGTATTAGTTTGGAAGCCTGCCCCCTGGCTCTCAGCGGAGTAGCCTGGCTGTACGGTCGCAGCGGTAGTGTCTTTGCTTGAACCTGGTAAGTTGTTATATAGGCTGTTTGGGCTAGCTTCCGGAGAGTTTATGTGGGTAGTATCGACGATGCCGTCGCTTTGGACATCTTGACTAAAAGGAGGAAGATTCTCTGATGGCAATGGGCCAGTGGCACTTTGACTGTATGGCGGCAGATTGTCGGCCGGCAGTAGACCCGCTGCGTCCTGACTGTATGGCGGCAGATTGTCAGCTGGCAGCGGACCTGATACGTCCTGGCTGTATGGTGGCAAATTGTCCGATGTGTCAGTGACTGAAAAGACGGCGTTAGCGGCACTGTTTGCTTCTGGTGTATTTCCATACCTGGCTCTAAATTGATCTGCTAGACTTGGGCCCGTTGCGCCGTGACCTGGGGCACCATCGATACTGTTGTCCAGCGGGGCGTTGAATGGTGCGTTAGGAGCGGAATAGATGCTGGGCTGATCTGGTGTGCTGTATTGACTATCAATTGATTGAGATGAGGCACCGTGTTGAGGCGCTCCTTCCAGTGTGTGATCTAATGGTGGATTGACGGGATGGGTTAATTGGGCCTGGGTTGTGGAGGTTGAGCTGGCGGCTTCATTGGTTGATGAGCTTGGCTGGTTTTTAGCAGACGGTGCGACTTGTGGGTCGATGGTGTTGGTGGGTCCTGCGGAGCTATCTGGGGTGGCATAAATATAATCTGGACCGGTATCGGCAGAGGCTATCTGAGTAATGATGACTTTACCATCGTTGGCATCGCGCTCATAGGTGACCGCCGATACGGTATAGCAAGACAGTTTACCGTCGGGGAAGCAACGCAAGACAGCGGCGCTTTTGTCGGATTGGCTAACGGTGGCACGACCATTTTGATCGGCTTGAATAGATATGGCCTGGCCGGACTGGTAGTCTTCGGCCGTGGGGTAAATAAGAAAGTAAACTGTTTTGCCTAGGACGTCGGCGCTCATAGCGCTGGCGTCAAATTCTACATAACTGCCGTCGCCGTTAATCTGGAGTTTTTGTTCGTTGCCTCTGGCCTCGTATTGACCGTCAGTATCCAGCTTGTAGTCGTGGCCGATAATTGGCTCACCCCAGTTGGCTTTATTGTTGAGTAGCCACTGCTCATCAGTTTTACGTTGGGTCTCGGTGTTAGCCTCGGGTGCTTGATCGATTTGGCCTATAGGCGTATCTTCGGGTAAATCAAGTTCGTAGGCGTTGGCCTGATGGATGTCCATTCCGCCAATGAATGAACCCATAACCGCGGCAGTAATGGTAGCAGCACGCCAGGTACGCTTGGCTTTGGCAGGGACCGTTTTAGCTTCTTTCCTTAGTTTTGCCAGATATAGCGCCCAGTTGCGCTTCTTTTCTCCGGTAAAGCGCTCAATTTTGAGCGCTTCAGTATCATGGCTTGGGGCTGGCGGCTTAAATCCTTCTAGGGAATATGGCATGGCTTAGTTTTCGAGATACTGTTTTTTAAACTCGGTAATTGTCTGGTTAAGAATCGTGTCAATATCCGGAATGGTTTGGTCTAGAAAGGTTCTGACTTGGGTTGGGTCAGGCGGCGTCTGATCATCTAATAATTGATTAAATGCTTGTGTTTGCTGTTCGTCCAACCGAGCTTCGACGGCTTGAGATATTTTTGCTTCGAGCTGTTCTTTTAGCTCTTGATAGAGATGTTGGCGTAATTCGGTAGTCACACCTTCAGTTTGGTTGATAATATCCTCAATTACTTGATGGGCTACGTTTGATAGAAGCATGCTTCTTTGATACTAGGGCTTGGCTGCTATCGGTGTCAAGTAGAGGCGTGAGGAAAAAGTTTTGCTGGGTTGCACTGTGGTGAGATTAGTTTACAATTTTTAGTAAGGACTTTTTATGTCAAAGCCAATTATTCGGGTGCACAATTTAGTTAAGCGGTTTGGCGATTTTACGGCTGTAGATGATATTTCTTTTGAGGTGTCGGAAGGGGAAGTGTTTGGCATTCTGGGGCCGAATGGGGCTGGTAAAACGACGACGCTGGAAATTATTGAGACCCTACAGTCGCCAACCGAAGGCGAAGTTGTAGTTGATGGTGTGGATGCACGGAAACACGCCTGGGATGTAAAGCGCCGAATTGGCGTGCAACTGCAGTCGGCCGGTTTTTACCCAGAGCTGAATCTGGTTGATTTGCTGCATTTATTTGCGGCTATGTATGACACCAAGGTTAAGCCAATGGATTTGCTGGAGAAGGTTCAACTAACAGAAAAGGCTAAAAGTTATGTTAATAAGCTGTCAGGTGGGCAACGGCAACGCTTTTCGATCGCCTCAACTTTGGTGAATAAACCACGGGTGATTTTTTTGGATGAGCCGACCACTGGGCTGGACCCGCAAGCTAGGATTAATTTATGGGAACTGATTGAAACAATTAAAGCGACCGGGGTGACCATTGTGCTGACGACGCATTATATGGATGAAGCGGAGCGATTGTGCGATCGACTGGCGATTATGGATGGCGGGAAGATTTTGAAAATTGGCACTCCGGCTGAGCTGATCGACGACTTGTTGGCTGGAGGGTTTAAACGTAAAGTCGAGACGAAAAAAGCCACGTTGGAAGATGTATTTTTGAATTTGACTGGAAAGGCGTTGCGCGATGGCTAAGAAGGCTGAACCAACTCATCATGTCCGAGTACCCAAAAAGCCGCGGCAGTGGCCGGCGTTTGTGGCAGTAATGAAGTATGCCACAGTGGCAGCGTTGCGGAATAAATCGACGGTGGCGTTTGGATTTATTTTTCCGTTGGTATTTATTACAGTATTTGGCTTGTTGGGTAATTCTGGCGTGTCGGTACGATTAGGCGTGGTGGATAGTGCGGATAATCCAGTAGTACCGATAATTAAGGACATCGATACATTTAAGATTACCTCTGGAACATCTGCAGAGCTGAATGACCAATTGAGGCAAGGCGAGCTTGACGGCGTGCTGGAGGTGAAGTCTAAGCCTGGAGGGTCAGGATTTGAAGTTGACTTGTTTACGTCGTCAGCTAATCCGCAAATAAGTGGAGCGGCGGTGTCCATTGTGAGCGGAGTGGTGGACAAATTGAATTTACAATTGTCGCAAGTGACTGATCCACCACTGGCTTTTTACCAGGAGCAGGTGAGCGGACAAGAGTCGCGCTATATTGATTTTGCATTGCCAGGCATGATTGGGTTTGCCTTGCTGGGGACAGCTTTGTTTGGGACAGTATTTGGCTTAATTGCGCTTAAGAAGACACTGGTGTTAAAGAGGATGTTCGCTACGCCAACTAAACCGTTGACGTTTTTGGCTGGCCAAGGCGCGTCCCGATTAATTTTTGCTACGGCTCAGACGGTGGTGATTGTGGCGGTAGGAGTAGTCGCTTTCCACTTTACGTTGCCACATGGTTGGTTGACTTGGGTGGATATTCTGGTGATTCAGACACTAGGACTGGTAGCTTTCTTGGGTTTTGGTTATTTTATGGCTGGGTTTGCCAATGATGAAAACTCAGCTGGTCCGTTGGTTAACCTAGTAACATTGCCCCAGTTTTTGTTGAGTGGCGTATTTTTTCCGGTTGATTCTTTTCCTTCCTGGGTATTGCCAATTGCCAATAATCTGCCGTTGTCATACTTCAATGAGTCTATCCGCACGGTAACGACGCAGGGTGGCAATTTAGTTGATACATGGCCATATTTGCTGGGAATGTTGGCATGGGGTGCCGTGATGTATGTTTTGGCGGCCAAGACATTTAGGTGGGAATAGAATAAATCCTTATTTAACCCAATCAAATAGGGATTTAAATAGGGATTTATAGAGAATAGTGAATTCAGAATTTTGAATCCGGAATAATAAGTAAATTTGAGCACAAAACGGGGCGGATTTTGTGCTCATTTTGGCACCTTATTATTTGACTATAGGTCTATTTTCTGGTATAATAATTACAGAAAAGTTGGCACGTTGACAACTACAAATGAAAGGAAGAGCCCGTGGCTCTAGTTGATTCGATTCTCAAGAATGCCAAGCCAGGCGACCTTGCCTTGGCACTGCTTAATGCCCGGGTCATCGAGACCGGGCAGCAAGTGAGGGAGTTCAGGAAGCTCCTGACTCCTCTAAATGAGGACAAAAAGGCGGCAATTGCCGACCTTGTAATTGGTATGACTACCGATAAAGGTAGTCCCAACGCAGTTGCAGCTCCTGTTGATTTGCCAGCTGATGAAAAGCTGGCATTGATTGAGGCTGCGGTTGCCGAATTGAAGGCGCTGGCAGCCCCTAAGGAAGTGGCTGCCCCCGCAAAAACTGCTACGAAGCAGAAAGAGCCAACGCTTGGTGATCGCGCCAGGGAGTTGATTAGGGGGGATATTGCTGGAAGTCTCCTTGGTGGAGTTTTGGCACTTGGCGCCGATCAAATTATCCGTCACGATGAGGATGAACATGCACGTGACGCTGAAAAGGTCGCAGCTGGCGTTGCGGTGGGTGCTACCGAGGCGGTGATGCACCACGCCAAAGATACGACTAATGATGTCGTTGAAGTTGGCGCGGTCGTTGGTTCAGTGGCATTGCTTTTCGTCGTGTTCGTTTTGAGCATGGCTGCCATCATGTGGGGCATGGCCGGGTTCATCATAGCGATGATCTCGCTCATTGTACTTGTCCTGCTTGTAGGGAAAACCTTGGTCGCTGCTGTCAGGGCTCCTGTACGTTCGACAATTGGCGCGTTCCATCGTTTTCGTCTCGAAAAGGTATGGGACGAACTTATGGTCGTGCGTAGGGAAGTGCCATTCACTCTCGTAGAGCTGTGCGACACATCGAATACACCTGCCTGGATCGCCTATAAGGCGGCCTTGATTAAGCACCTCAGCTCGAAAGGGTTCTGGGACAACGCCTTCGAGTCGGAGATCGACAATCTGCTGAAGGAATGTGTTTCCCTGCTGAAGACTCGCTTTGCATCGCTTGCTGATGCTGAAGCTGAGTTTGCGCGCAGTGGCGACATTACGCTTCCGGCTGATTCCAGTTGGTGGACTAAACTGGTTCGCACCATCAGGGAAGGATAAAAAAGATGCGGTCTCCAAAAGTTGATAGTTTTGTCGGCAAGCTGGCGTGGATCCTTTTCATTGGATTTGTCGGATATACAGTTGCCTGGCTTTTGTCCGGGCTCCTCAATGTTCGATTCTTCGTTGATTGGGTATGGGACCGAACCCGAGATTTTCTCGGTTGGTTCCTTGATGCGATTCCAGAAACACCCGAATCACACTATCGTGAGGGAAGTCTCACATGGTGGATCGACCATTTTCCGATCTCCTCCACATTGACATTGTGGAGTACAAGTTTTTGGAAAGTGTGGCTGGTATGGCTTGTGGTCGCTTTGGTGGTGGCTATAGCCCTTGTTGCACTTTGGCTCGTTTTGTCGCTGCTGGCCAAGGCTTTTAGTGGTCTTGGTTTTGGTGGTGTCGGAGGTGGAGGCCATGCTGCTGCTTCGGCAACGGGTGGCGCGGCTGCTGGTGTTGCGACCGGCGGCGGTGGTGAGGTTCATCACCACTATGCACCAGATACCGCATGGACAGCGATCAAGAAGCCGCTTACGATTCTGTTTGCGGTGGTTCTGTCTATCCTGATGATCTTGTTTCTTGTGTCGCAAGTCAAGGATAGTATTGACTACGCTGATCAACACCAGCTGACTAAGGAGCTGCAAGATGATGCTTCAGCTGCAAAAACGGTGTGTGGCGATGTTAACTTTGTTGACATCGACGAACATGATGCTCGCGGCTGCTTTGGTATCTGGGGCAACATCAATGATGTTCCGTCTCTGGAGACCATTGCCTTGGCACTCCAGATGCGGCTTGGAAAGTATTGCTCTGAAGTAGGTGTCAATGGCACGCCTGACGAGCAAGCGTTGGCAATTGACATGGCTGTTGGAGGGATTGCATGCCCACCATCGGTTATGGTCAAGGCACAGCAGTGGGTAAATGACACTGCTGCTTCAACTCCAGGGGTGAATCTGAAGGACGCGGCGGAAGGGAAGATTGGTACGAGTATCAACTCGATCACCTTTCCGTCCAATATGTCCTTAGGTTCGCGCTTGGAAAAGTACCGGACGATTATCATTCTGGCAATCTCTGTTATTGCAGGGGTTGTCGTGAATCGATTCGTCCGACGTGGGCATTGGATACCCGATACACGTGTTGCGTGGGGAACACTCGCGCTATGTATTGTCGGTATCTATGTCGCCATCTCGTTTCTCTTGTAGAGGGGCGAGAAAAGGAGAAAAGACATACCGGAGGTTTTGGTTGGTGTTTACACCAAGCAGCCTCCGGTTTTTTCATGCTTATTTTGGGGTTTTGGGCCCTGGTATAATGGGCGGATGGATGAATTGCGGAAACAGTTTGAAAATTTAGTGTCTCGGTTGGGTGAAATTGAACAAAAGCTACAGCTTGAGACTAAGCAAGCTTATTTGAAAGATTTAGAGCTGCAAATGGCGGAGGTTACTTTTTGGGACGACCCACAGTCGGCGACTCAGGTTAGTCGGGAAGCGGCTGAGATTCAAAAGGAATTGACGGGTTTGCAGCAGCTACAGCAGCGCCTTAGCGATAGTCGGTCTATGGCTGACAGCGATGATGCGGAAGTTATGCAGGATGAGTTGACGTCTGAAGCAGTTCAGCTAGTTAAAGAGTTAGATGATCTGGAATTACAGACGTTCTTGTCGGGTCCACATGATGGCGGCGGAGCCATTTTATCGTTACATGCGGGACAAGGTGGTACGGAAGCGATGGATTGGACGGAGATGCTGCTGCGGATGTATCTGCGCTACTGTGAGCGGATGGGGTGGCAGGCGGATATTTCGGAAATGGTTAAGGGCGAAGAAGCTGGTATTAAATCGGTCACGGTGGAAGTTGCCGGGACATTGGCGTACGGCTATTTAAAACATGAAGCGGGGACTCACCGCCTGGTGCGTCAGTCACCGTTTAACGCGGATAATTTGCGTCAAACCTCGTTTGCTT
>CAZHWT010000014.1:0-30608 GCA_964536215.1 uncultured Candidatus Saccharibacteria bacterium | reverse complement strand
ATCTATAAGCATTAGCTCTGAAGCCAATACATCCTGAGCTGCAATCTCAGAAAGCTCAGGCGCAAACGTTATCACCATAACCTTCGCACGACGCTTCCGCTCTTTATCGGACATGCCCGGAAAATCGTCAAGCAATTGCCGCAAAGTATAGCACTCTCTTATAGTTCTAATCCATCCTTTCGTCATTCCGGAATTGACCCAGAATCTACATAGGTAACGCCTATTAACTAGTAATATTTTTTAGCAGCAACGTCGAGCCTTATGTACGTACACATGTACGTACACGTTTACGTACATGTGTTGATAAAAATTCGGGGGTAGCTTGGTGACGCCTACCGGTACTGGACTTCGTCCAGAAAGTTAGTCCGCACTATAGTGATCGTTGTCACTATAGCACTCTCCTAACTTGCGAACCTGTCGCTCTGCGAGGCTAGACTCATGAGACATCACAAAATAATCCCCATATCCGCGAGGGATATGGGGATTATTTGGTGACGCCTACCGGATTCGAACCGGTGATTTCTTGGATGAAAACCAAGCGTCTTAACCACTTGACCAAGGCGCCATAGTTTGAATTATGAATTTAGAATCCTGAATTAAGAACGAATTTACAAATTGCGTATTCAAAATTCATAATTCTGGATTCATGATTCCGTTCGCGCTAGCGAACACACGGGATTGTATCAGGCTAGCAGAGAGACTGTCAACTTTAATGATCAGTCGGGCCATGCCCACGATGGACCGAGCTAAGACCTCGACCCTTGCGAATGGCCCGCATTTCCATCAAAGTCCGCTCAATCGTACCCAAAGTCATCGCCACTTCGGTTTCGCTCTGCAAATCATTCATAGCCGCTTCGGCTGCCAAACGAGCCTCTTCGGCCTTCTGCTCATTCAAAGCTTCCTCGCGTACCGCCGAATCAACCAGCACCATCACCTTATTATCAGACACCTGGACAAAGCCCGGACTAATAATCATCCGCTTAACCTTACCGTCATGCCACAACGTCACCTCGCCCGCCGCCAAAGCACTCATCAACGGCTCGTGATTAGGTAGCAGCGTAATCTCACCCATCAACCCCGGCAACGACACCTGCGTTACTGCATCCGAGAACAGCTGCTCTTCCTGAGTCACAATATCAATTTGTAGAGACTTTGTAGACATAATTAGTTTACAGTTTGCAGTTTACGGTTTACAGTCATTGAGGTAATTAGGATAGGCTTAACTACCCACCACTCACAACCCACTACTCACCAGCTAAAACTTCCTCAATCGTGCCTTTCATATAGAACGCCTGTTCAGAGATATGATCCAATTCTCCAGACAAAATTCGCTTAAAGCCAGCCACTGTATCAGCAATCTTAACGTACTTACCTGGCTGGCCAGTAAAAGCCTCAGCCACAAACATCGGCTGCGACATAAACTGCTCAATCCGTCGGGCCCGACCAACCGTCTGCTTGTCTTCGTCAGACAATTCTTCCACCCCCAAGATGGCAATAATATCCTGCAATTCGCGATAGCGCTGCAAGACCTGTTGTACTCCTTGAGCCACGGCATAGTGGTCATCGCCAACCACAAACGGATCCAAAATACGGGAAGACGAAGCTAACGGGTCAACGGCTGGATACAAACCTCGTTCGGCAATGGATCGCTCCAGGTTAATGGTCGAGTCCAAGTGAGCAAAGGTAGCCACTGGAGCTGGATCGGTATAGTCATCAGCCGGTACGTAAATAGCCTGAACCGAAGTAACCGAACCCTTCTTAGTCGAGGTAATTCGCTCCTGCAACTGACCCATTTCAGCCGCCAAGGTCGGCTGATACCCTACCGCCGATGGCATTCGGCCTAGTAGAGCAGATACTTCCGAACCTGCTTGTGAGAACCGGAAAATATTGTCAATAAACAGCAGCACGTCCCGACCTTCTTCATCACGGAAGTACTCCGCCATAGTCAGTCCGGTCAGTGCCACGCGCAATCGAGCACCTGGTGGCTCATTCATCTGACCAAACACCATAGCCGTCTTATCAATCACCCCAGAGGCCTTCATTTCATTCCACAAATCATTACCTTCACGGGTTCGCTCACCCACACCAGCAAAAACCGAGAATCCACCATGCTCGGCCGCAATATTCCGGATCAGCTCCTGAATAATCACCGTCTTACCCACACCAGCCCCACCAAAAATACCCACCTTACCACCTTTTAACACCGGCGCAATCAAGTCGACCACCTTAATACCAGTTTCCAAAATCTCGGCCGTCGTCGATTGCTCTTCCAAATCCGGCGCCAGGCGGTGGATTGGCAGCATCGACGTAGCCTTAACTTCTTTACCCTCGTCAATCGCCTCACCCAACACATTAAAGACCCGACCCAACGTCTGCTCACCCACCGGCACAGAGATAGCTTTACCTGTTCCCGTCACTTCCTGGCCGCGCACCAAACCGTCGGTCGACGACATAGCCACCGCTCGGACCTGATGATCATCAATGTGCTGCTGCACTTCCAAAGTAACCGTCTGGCCATCAACCTCAACGGTCAAAGCATCATAAATAGCCGGCATATCACCGCTAAAAACCACGTCGACGACTGGTCCAATAATCTGAGTAATAGTTCCTGTTTGTTGGTTAGCCATAAAAACTCCTTATTAAAATTAAATGCCGCCCGCAATCTCGGCCAATTCGGCTGTAATTGAGGCTTGTCGCAACTGGTTGTACGTAAGTTGCAGCTCTTGCTGTAAATCACGGGCATTATCTCCAGCATTCTTCATCGCCATCATTCGCGCCGAATACTCCGAAGCCAACGCCTCTAACAAAGCCTCAAATACCGTCATTTCCACATAGCGCGGCAACAGTCGGCTCAAAACCGTATCCACATCTGGCTCATACAAATAATCCCGATCCTCGGCCACTACTTGAGGCTGAGCCGAAACCATAGCTTGCTGATCCTGCTCCACTAATTCTTTAGATAGAGGCAACAGTGGCACTACTTGAGCCTGCTGCTTTAAGGTTGACACAAACTTAGTATTGGCAATAAATACCTGACGATATGCATCGGTGCTAAAGCCATCAATAGCAATTTGACTCATTACCGTAACATCATTCAACCGCGGTCGCTCCCGCAACGGCACATCGGCCACAATTGTTCCGCCTAATTTACGGACAGCCTGCCTGGCTCGCTTACCCATAGTCACAAACTCAACATTCTTTTCTGTCTGCATAAACCGGGCAATCTCCCGCATCAAATTACCGATCAACCCACCGCATAACCCCTTATCAGGCCCAAACACAATCACCAATACTGGCGCCTCAGGATCCGACGACTCATACTGTCGCAATAACGCATGTCGTTCGGCTTCCGTATGAGCCAACAAACTTTTGAGCATGGCATCCATAGTGTAGGTGTAGCGTCGACCAGCCAAAGCCGTCTCCTGCGCCCGTCGCATCCTGGAAGCCGCCACCAGCTCCATAGCCTTGGTAATTTGGCCGATATTGGTTACCGATTTAATTCGTCGTCGTATTTCACGTGTACTTGGCATGGTTCGTTTTTTTCGTTTATCGTTTATCGTATTTCGTTAGCAAATTAACCTGCGTAATTCGTAATGCTTAATTCGTAATTCGATCAAATCTGCCAGCCCCTGGCGAATTCTCGCAAAATTCTACTTCTTCTTCCCTTTCATCCCCTTAACATCATCTTCCAGCTTGCGCTCAGATACGGCCTCCTCGCCCTCACCGGCGCTGCCCGCTACTGGCGTATAACCAGCCACAAATTGTTCAATTGCTGCTACAAGCTTTTTATCCAACTCCTCGCTAATGGCCTGTTTATCAGTAATTTCATCTAGTAGCTTTTTATGAGTAGCGTGCATAATATTCAAGAACTTAACCTTAAAGTCAGCCAACGTCTTAACCGGCAGCGTATCAACAAAGCCCCGACCAACCGCCAGCTGCAAAACTACTTCATCGGCCAACGGTAATGGTTGATACTGTGGCTGCTTAAGTATCTCCGTAATTCGCTCGCCTCGATCCAGAGTAGCTTTAGTTTTAGCATCCAAATCAGAACCAAACTGGGCAAAGGCCGCCAAAGAGCGGTACTGAGCCAAATCCAACTTCAATTTACCCGCCACCTGCTTCATCGCCTTAGTCTGAGCAGCTGTCCCAACGCGAGATACCGACAAGCCCATATTGACCGCCGGTCGAATACCAGCGTTAAACAGGTCTGACTCAAAATAAATCTGACCATCAGTAATGGAGATGACATTAGTTGGAATATAGGCTGAAATATCATTAGCTTGGGTCTCAATGACCGGCAATGCGGTCAGAGATCCGCCACCATGCTCTTCATTCAACCGAGCCGCTCGCTCTAATAGACGAGAGTGAAGATAGAACACATCGCCCGGATACGCCTCACGTCCTGGTGGTCGACGCAGCACCAACGAAATTTGCCGATAGGCCCAGGCATGCTTGGTCAAGTCGTCATACACCACCAGTGCATCTTTCCCCTGGCTCATAAAGTATTCGCCAATAGCCGCACCTGCATACGGCGCCAAATACTGCATCGCTGCTGAATCTGAAGCGGTGGCAGCCACCACGCAGGTGTAGTCCATCGCCCCCATCTGCTCTAGCCGGGCCACCACTTGAGCCACTTTAGATCGCTTCTGACCAATCGCCACATAAATACAAATTAAATCCTGACCCTTTTGATTTAAAATAGTGTCAATAGCAAAAGCAGTCTTACCCGTATTACGGTCACCAATAATCAACTCACGCTGACCTCGGCCAATCGGAATAGCCGCATCTACAGCCATAATGCCCGTCTGAACTGGCTGAGAGACTGACTGACGTGCCACCACGCCTGGCGCTACTCGCTCTATCGGCATGTCGGTCAATTTACCACTCAACTCTCCTTTGCCATCCAGAGGTTTGCCCAAAGAATCAACCACACGACCCAAGATAGCGTCATTGACACCAACCGACAAGGTTTGACCCGTCGTTTGGAGTTGATCGCCCTCTTTAATCTGGTCAAACTCGCCCAGAACAATAATGCCAGCCCGGTCCTGCTCCAGGTTTAAAATCAAGCCTCGCACACCGTTGGCAAATTGTACCAACTCGCCCATTTTAGCCTGACTTAAGCCATTGGCAAACACAATCCCGTCGCCTACCCGCTCCACGGTCCCGACATTTTTAGCCTTTTGGTCAAACGACAGGCTGGCCAATTCCTGCTCTAAAATTTGGGTTAATGATTCACTCATCCTAAGTTCTCCTGTACTTGTGCTAATCGTTCCTGAACCGACAAATTGTACCACGTATCGCCAGCTTTAACCGTAATACCAGCCAACAAGGCTGAATCGGTCTGCCAGTCAATCTGCCTAACCGTGGGGTGTTTCTTCTTCAATAATTGCTCAACCATCGCCCGATCGGCCTCAGACAGCTTGTCAGCCGACTCCACTACGGCCGTCTGACTAGCCTCAATCCGTAGCACCTCTTTACTAAACTGACGCAACAAAGCCGCTTTATATGGCCATTTGGATCCAGCCACCGCCTTAGCCACCGCCCGGACCATTTTTGGCTCAATAGCACCGCGCGTATCCACTACATGACTGACCAGCTTTTTAGCTCGCTTAGTCAATTGCTGCTCGGTCATTCCAGCTCCTTTGCGGCCTGCTTGGTTACCTGGCGCTGCTGATCCTGGCTCAATTCAGTCTGCAATACTTTGGTGGTCGTCGCCACAACCAACTTCACCACATCCTGGCGGACTTCATCAATCATCTGCTGTCGCGCCCGCTCCAAGCTAGCCGTTTGGTCTTGACGGGCCTTTTGCAATTCAGCCTGAGTCTGGGCCTGAATTTCAGCCTTTAGCGTTTCAGCTGACTTTTTAGCCTCAGCCAATAACTCTTCGGCCTGCCTGGTCGCCTCCTTAAGCCGAGCTGCCGCCTCTTTCTCAGACGAAACTTTCGCTTTACCCGCCTCATCAGCATCCTTTAGGCCCTGAGCAATTCGCTGCTTACGCTCGTCCAACATCTTCAACATTGGCTTGTACAAAAATAGCCGCAAAATAATCAATAACACGGCAAAAGTGATCAGTTGGGCCAACAGTCTGTCCCACGTCACTCCAAAATCAGTAAATAAATCAACAATAGCTTGCATTAATAACTCCTCTAAGCTGGTAGCTCATTCCAACCTGTCGCCATAAAAGCCATAAGCTGGAATCAACCTGAACTTTGCAGCCATGAATCTGACTGCAAAGTTCAGCTGGGAGAATTAGCCATTAGTAATAAAGGCAATTACCAAAGCGTAAATAGCAATGGCCTCAGCAAAAGCCATACCAATCAGCATTGGCGCAAAAATCTTACCAGAAGCTTCTGGGTTACGACCCATGGCTTCCATAGCCTTATAGCCGATCATACCAACACCGATAGCCGGACCAATAGAGCCAATAGCCATAACCAATGCTGGTGATACGATTGAAATATCCATTTAAAACACCTCCTTCAAGGTAATACTTAGGCCGTAGCCTCATGTTCATCATGTGAATGGCTAGTTGTCAAAATCATGAGCGAGGCCAACGTCAGCATAGCAAATACCAGCGCCTGCACAAAGCCCACAATCAACTCCAGAGCCATAAACGGCAGTGGTACCAGATAAGGAGAAATAACTCCACTGACCACTTCCAAGACTGTCTCGCCGGCAAAAATATTGCCAAACAACCGAAAAGCCAGGGAAGCAACCTTGGTAAACTCTAGGAAAAATTCCAGCACGCCTGAGAACAGCAAAGCTGGATTAATATTTAGCCACACCCCCAAATACCCTACAAAGCCCAATTCTTTAATGGAATAAAAGTGGGCTAAAACTACCGACAAAATAGCCAAAGCCAGCGTCATATTAAGATCTGAGGCGGCAGAGCGAAAAAAGGGCACAAAGTGGTGCCCAGCATAATAGCCAATCGTACCCACCCCCGGCAACAAGCCCATGTAGTTAGCCACAATAATATATAAAAAGAATGAGGCGATCCAGGGAAAGAACATCCTCGTTCGACGCTCATCACCCAGAATAGATTCCACCAAATTAAAAAGTGACTCGACCGCAAATTCGACAAAATTCTGCAACCCACTCGGCACCAAACTCATCCGGCGCGTCGACACCACCGCCAATACGGTTAGCACCGCTACAGCCAATAAGCTGGACAGCAATGTATTAGTCAACGGCAAGTTGCCTAGCTGAGATGCGGTTAGGACAATATGTTCTGACAAGCAAAAATCCTTCAGATAATTCTACAGATAGTGACAGGGAAAACCAAATCGGCTGCATTATACGTTGTCCGCCCCGTCACCGTCAACACCTAGCCGTAGACAAAAGGCGCAGCAGCAGCCCAGGCTAACAGCGCCATCAATTCGAGGTGTAGATTTTACAGTGGCAACAACCAATTACCGATCCACAATCCAATCACTTACCGCTTCTGGCCAGTGTATGGTTCCACACTGGTAACGTGCAAACTCTCTAGCACAATACTGTGAGATAACAACATTGGCGACAACACTTTGAACATTTCTTCATCCAGCTCTGTTGAGGCAGCCAACCCTACCCCATGACGCAATGCAACCACCTGACGCATCCCCTGGCGGATTGTTGGCCGAATTGTCCGGCTAACCGCATGTTTATCCAATCTGGCTATCGCAATCATCTCAGCTCGATCATTAACCCTTAGACGCAGATCAGCCTGCAGGCTTACCAATTTTACGTCCTTGGTCGCCGCAATGACCGGCTCGTCACCCAACACGGTAGTCGCCACTGAAACAGACCCACCAATCGTATAGACAAATGAGCTACGAGAAACTAAACGAATAACCGTCAACAGTGGCCAATGCCAATGCCACCCTTTCGCCAACTCTATAGGTGAAGCAACCCCAGACTGAATCAAAAATCCCCACTCTGTGTCATCGACATAAACCAGTGGAGTCCATAATTTATTAGTAATTAAGGTTGATGCTATCCTACTCATGCCCGACCCATAGATTGACGGCGGCGCAGCGAAGTAAAAAACTGCAACATATATTTAACGTACAGGCTCACAGCCAGAGATGTTGCTAGTACCAGCGCCAGACCGCTCGGCATCCAAAAAATAAGAAAATAAGTAAAGAGAGGCAAAATCACCGGATACCAGCGGTCAACAAAACCCGTCAAAAAAGACTGCTGCTGGTATGACAGACGCAACTCAAAGAATAGCAGCACGGCTGGTAACAAACTGAACGTCGGCGACGAACGCGTAACTTGAAGGGTAAAAAAATCACTTGACAGACTGTCGGGTTGCGGCACAAAGGAGTACAAATAGGAACCATCAATATGCCAATACTGTAGCAAGACGGGGTAAAGCAAGGCGAGTACCACCGCCTGGCCGAACAAATAGACTGACTCGCTCTTAAAGTGAATATTCTTAGACTTCAAAAACTGTAGTATCTTTTGTTGTTGCAGCTGAGGATCCGTGGCCTGACTCTGGATAGTCGCTATTTCCGGTTGCAACGTTTTAACCTGCTCCTGGTCAAAATAATTACGAATCATGGTCGGCATAAACACAGCCGCACTGGTCAAACCAATCATAATCATCGTTACCGCGGCGCTTTCCTGCGCAATGGTGGCGTAAAGCCATATTACAAGGTTATAGACGGGCTGAACCAGCACCATGGTATAAAGTTGATGCAACATATCCATGCGTTAGGTAGTATACAGTATCTTGTTTCCAGTATACAGACAGCTCGCAAAAAGTACGTACACGTGTACGTACATGTGTACGTACTGGTAATGGCATGCACTATTAGAACGCGAATTGGAACTGGAAACGAAATCCAAGCAAGTACACTTGGTATATAGAAGCGCGACACCCGTGACCCCAAACCCTAGCGATATCTTCCATCAGCCTTCTTTACCCCGGAACTGGTTGGGTGTCCGGGGTAAAGAGACGTATGGTTTATCGCCTATGCTTTAGCGACTTTTTTAGGTCGTCCAATATTTCCGCCGCTGTATCTTTGCCTCCTAGACCAAACGCCAACCCACCGGCCAAGGCCACCATGGCCACCAAGCCAGTAATCAGCGTATTGATGATTTGGCTGGCAATACCCAGTTCCGACAATGCCACCATAACCGAAAATACAATCACGGCATACTTACTAACCACCGCCAGAATATTAGCGGTCGAAGCCCCCACAGCATGAGAAGCGCCTCCAATCAACTCGCCCAAAATGTCAGCCACAATTGCTCCCACCATTAACACAATCATCGCCACCACCACATTAGGGATATAGTCAACTAAGCCGTTAATGAGGCTGGATAACTGAGGCAGGCCCAATACTTCGCTGGCCGGAACCAAGAAAATCAGAATAATCGCCCAGCGAATTATTTCACCCAAGATATCTTGAGGCGTAATCTCGGCGTTTAAGCCTCGAAGCAACCGGGCCATACCGACTCGCTCAGCAAATGGCTCAACCTGAGCCATACTCAGCAATCGCATCACAGCAGTTTTTACCAGGCTGGCTACAAGCAACCCCAACACGAATATTAAAATTGCCCCAACCAGCTTAGGTAAAAACTCTAGAAATTGAGACAAACTATTAGCTAGGGCTACAACCACGGTATTACTCCAAATTTGTAGATCATCCATACAGTTCACCTCCTCCCGTAACTAGTACTTAATATACAGTATACGGTAAACAGGACTCGAGTCAAAGCCTAGAGCTGACTCTAGGCTTTGCAGAAGCTAGATAGCAGTTTATGGCGAGCTGTACGCACACGTCTACGTACTAGTATTGGTAGTTAGTATTAGAGTTAGAAATAGAAGTAGAAGTAAGAAGTAGAATTGGAAATGGAGATGAAGTACAAAATATGGAAGTTATAACGAATTAACGAACTAACAAACTAACAAACCAACAAACCAACCCCTCATTGGTTTTTAGCTTTGCGTTGGGGTTTTGCACTTATCAGCTGAAAACTGCACACTGTAAACTGTAAACTAAAAAGTGCTTCGCACTTTTACGCCTTCAAGGTTACTGCCCGTCGGTGAGCCTGCCATTCTAATCGATCATCTAACCCAGCAAGATCGGTGTGGCCATATTTTCGCTCCAAAGCCGCCCGTAGCAACCAATCGGTCAAGTGAGGGTTCTTGGGCAAACAACTGCCGTGTAAGTAGGTCCCAACGGCTTTTTTATAGACTACGCCTTCGGTCCCATCAGAGCCATTATTACCACTACCCTTAAGCACTCGACCCAAAGCTACCCCACCTTCAAGAAGTGTCGTCTGACCAGAGTGATTCTCAAACCCTACCAGTGTCGCCGCTTGGCTACGATCAATATCCAGCTGCGGGTTTATAGCTACCACTACGTTGTGAATCATTCTGTTGGTGCCGGCCACTGTCTCAACTGGCAAGATATCAGCCCCTTGCAATGTAATACCATTGCCCGTCACATATGATTTGCCCAGCAATTGGTACCCACCACAAATAGCCAGCAGCGGCACCCCGTCCTCAACCAAGTCGCGTATCTGTGGCGCCAGTCGGGGCAAATCAGTCGCCACTAGTTCTTGCCCCCCATCTTGGCCGCCACCAAAAAAGAGCACATCAACTGTATCAGGCAGCTCATCGCCGAGACTAGTCGACATAACTTCCACAGCTATACCACGTTGCTGCAACCGATATCGCAAAGCCGCAATATTACCCGTATCGCCATACGTATTCATAACATCACTATACAAATGGACAATGGTTAAGTGCTGGTCAGCCATACTTCTATCCCCGATGATAACTTTCCACGCTACGCTGTTTTTGCAGCAATCGTCGCAACTCCAGCATGGCGGTATAGGTACATAAGCAGTATACTTTCGGCTGCTTCAAGCGACTAATAATTCGCAGGCCATCAGATAGACTGGCAATTGTTTGAATCTGGTCCTCAGCAAAGCCCGCATACTTGGCTCGCAATGCCAAATCATAGGCACGCGTGCCACTAACCAGCGTTTTCCTGGCCTGCCCCGCCAACCGCTCCAGCTCCACATCCCAAATCCAAGACACGTCTCGCCCATCAGCAAAACGATCATTTAACAGCAACCAAAAACAATTGGCTTTAGCATCAGTCGTCAACGTCTGTAAGACTTGGTTATACCCAGTCGGATTCTTGACTAAAATGAGCGTCAAGGTGGTCGAACCAACCTTAACCCGTTCTAATCGACCAAATACCGCCTGGAAATTACGCGTTTTAGACAGCAACATATCAGCCTTTAAGCCCAATAACCAAGCTACGGTAACAGCAGCCGCCACATTATAGATGTTATACAACCCAGCCAGCCCTAAATCCAAGCTGACCGACTGATCATGACCACGCACCGTAAACCGACTGCCATCCATACCCTTCAAAACAATATCACTCACCACCACCTCAGGCTCCGGTCGCTTAAAATCACCGGCCGGACAAACATACGTACCCAAATGAGAATACGAAACGCGACTAAATTTCAATCGCTTGCCACACACCGGACAATAACGGCTATCACCATATGCAGCCACTTGAGTCTCAGCCGAGTCATACGCAACACCATAATAAATAATTCTAGCCTGAATATCTCGGCCCAAAAAAGCCACCAGCGGATCATCGGCATTAAGTACTAACGTCGTAGCATCGGTTAGTTCTCGACACGCTTTTTGCCACTTAAGCGCCACGCTATCCACCTCGCCATATCGGTCTAGCTGATCACGAAACAAATTAAGCGCTATCACATATGTCGGCTTAACCGTCGGTAAAATCTTGGGCAACACTGCTTCGTCAACTTCGAACAATCCCCAGTCAGCCTGCACCCGACCTTTCCAATCCGACTGCGCTACCAAGGCCGAAATCATTCCCCTGGCCAAATTTGACCCACTCCGGTTATGCACCAATCGCCGCTGATCGCCCTCCAAATACGAGGCTAATAACCGCGACGTAGTGGTTTTACCATTAGTACCCGCCACCACAATCGTACCTGACAATTGCCCTGATAAAACTTGCAATAATCCACCGTGCAGCTTTTCCGCCACCAGCCCCGGCAATGCCGTCCCACCACCCCGACCCAGTCGTTGGATCACCACCTGCAACACCTTAACAATTAAAAAAATAATTCGAGAGTACATAAAAAGCTCAAAATTCAAAGGGCTAATGTCAAAACTTATCCTGATCCTCTACCTAAAATACCGCGTAATTTGTACGGCGCAACTCGAAAAACTATAAACCATAAACTAATTCGTAGCTAGCAACTTCCCGCTGCCACCGTTACCGTCACCTCCGCAAAACCTGCCAATTTATACATCTGCTCTAGTCTATGTTTAGCTTCGTCAGCTGCCCGCAACAAAATACCATCATTGCAAGCCGCTTGCCGTATCGAATCTGTCGCTGCTGCTCTGGCCTGAGATTCCAAGTCTTTATCCCCCTTGCTTAACAACCCCATCTGGCGATCAAACACTTTGGTCTGCTGCTCATCCAGCGTCACACTAAAAATCTCCGTCGATGGCAATGTCACACTCAAGGTCTCGCCGGACGCCTGTACCGCATCAGTCGAAATTCGGCTCAAATCAGTACCAGCCACCACCGTGCCATGGGCGACCAACAAGATCCGATCGCCGTACAACAAATCCTGAAAAACAGTACCATCTGTCCCAGCCTCAATAATCTTATCAATGGTATACGAAGCCGTCTCTAGCCGATTCAACCCCTGAATCTGCCGCACTACCGCCGTCTGACTAGTATCCACCTTCGTCGTCGGTTTACCAAAATAATTCAATGGGTTATACGGATTCAAAGACGAAAAAAACAGTGCTACTAAAATAACAATCAATCCCACCAACACCAAGGTTGCCCAAGTCGGTAAAGCTAAAATTCTTTTCCACATACCCCGTATTGTAACACAGGCAGCGACGAGCACTAGCTCGTCTATTCGTTCATTTCCGCCAGAGGCGGACAGGCTATGCTTCGGTATTTGAAGAGGCAGCGGGATAGCAAGACAACGAGGCGGCTAGTCTTTACAAGGCTAATTTTAATTCACTCCCGTAACTCGTACTTCATAATCCCACCTTCCCTTCGCGTCATTCTCAACCCGACCCCGATTAAATCGGGGTGAATCGAGAATCCCTATGCCAGATGTACCTATACGTGTACGTACATGTGTACGTACATATGTACGTATATTCGATTGTTCAGAAGAAACTTTACGATTAACGATTAACGATTAACGATTTGCAGTGAGCGATTAGCGATTAGCGATTAGCGATTAAGAGAATTTTAGCACTAGTGGCGATGTTTATTTCTTGCGTCTTGAACCTTTATTTGGCATTTGGACTCTTGTTCCTTGGCATTTAACTCACCTACTTGCCCCACTTACTTCGTGCTTCTCACCCCATACTCCTGCAGCCTCCAGCTGCACGCCCACCCGACCAATCGGCCGTTACTCAATTTTACATTCGCATATTTGTAGCGACTATAAACTACAAACCACAAGCTAAAGATTAATTCGTAGCCCTATTTCTTCCAATCTTCCACCACTAGCTTCTTCCCCTGTCGGCGCACTGTCACTTTTTGCTTTATTTTCCACCCTAATTGCCGCACCAACTCGATGGGCAAGGTAATTCCGGCACTGTGTCCGGCCACTTTAGTTACTTTACGAACGTCCTGGTCATCCAACCGTTCCATAGCAACTCCTCTCTGTACGTACGTAAACGTGTACGTACATGTATAAGTACCTAAATCATACACCCAATCAACCAAGCATATCCACAATTAAACTGTTATACAAACACCCGCACCAGCAGCCTGTAGAAACAAAGAGTGGCTCATCTTATTTCGTCTCCGTGCTATAATCCCCAAACTGAAATATCGTATCAGTACTAAGGAGAGACGCACATGAACAACCGAAGAATAGCCGTGTACGCAGCCAGTCTTGACCCTATTACCAAAGGTCACGAATGGCTGATTGACCAAGCTGCCAGAGGCTATGACCAACTCATAGTCGCCATTGCCATCAACCCCAATAAAGCATATTTCTTTTCACTCGAAGAACGACTGGCAATGGTAAAGAAGACAATCCATCAACCCAATGTTCAATTCGCAACTGTGGGCAATGAGTACCTGGTCGACTTTGCCGACCGACTGCAGGCCTCTTATATCGTGCGAGGACTCCGAACCACGAGTGATTGGGACTATGAACAAGCCTACCAAGAGTTCAACCGTCGACGAGCACCTCACATTACCACTACCTTTTTCACGCCGCCACCGGACCTCATCTACGTCAGTTCCAGTTTCGTTAAAGGCTTAGTCGGGCCCAGGGGCTGGCACGAAACTGTTAATGAGTATGTATCACCCTGGGTGTATCAAAAGTTTGTTGAAAAAAGATTTCGGCAACTTTGGCTCAAGTGGTGGCAACAGGCTGATGGCAATATCGCCAATGGACAAGAGATATTCGCCAACCTTGCCGAACGCTATACGTCAGAACATCGAGCCTACCATAACCAGACCCACATCACGACCATGCTGGAGATGCTGGAAGATCACCTCAATCTGGCCTCGAACCCCGTTCCACTGGCCTTCGCCATTGCCGGACACGATGCCATCTATCAACCCGCCAGTTCGAGAAATGAAGAGGAGAGTACTGCATTACTCGGCTATCTACTAACAGATCATGGCATTCCAGCCAAGATCATCAAGCAGGCTATCTCTTTGATCATGATAACCAAAACGCACCAGCCGAACACTCCGGACGAGGCTTTAATGGTAGACCTGGACCTGGCCATCCTCGGTCAATCCTGGACGACGTACGCAGCCTACGCTGACGCCATCCGACAGGAGTATAGTCAGTATTCACCAGAAGAATACCGGTCCGGCAGGATTAAGATCCTCAACTCCTTCCTGGAGCGTCCTATTATCTACCACACTGACACCTTCCGCCTGCTCTACGAAGAACAGGCCCGACAAAATCTGAAACAGGAGAGACAGCAGCTACAAGAGCAATCCAGCTAGGATCAGAACGCTGGCGCACTAAAAATATGCGCTACGATCAACGTCATCAAAATGGGTAGCAATTTCCATCAAAGCCGGACATAACCCTGTCCGGCTTTTATTTAAAAAACCAATTAAAAGCTAATATGCACAAAGGAAACAACCACCTCGCAGGTGGCTAAGCCTCATCTATAGCTCTGGTCAATCAAGTCAAAAGGCGCAAACCCACAGCTGGTCTATCAAGTCTGACCTCTACATGCTTCAAAAACTAATCATAACCTAATACCAAATGAATTCCGTATTAAGACTCATGTGTCCCAGAAATATCAACAACACAAACATCAGGCAAACTAGGTGTCCTGAGATAACCACCTCGCAGGTGGCGGTAAGCAAGCATTTATGTTGCCATCCACTATGCAAACAAGCCATGCCGGTATCAACCAGACGTACATCCTAGTATGCTCTCATTTACATTTCTTCCGTCTGCCCTAGCTAATGTTGGCCTGACTCCGTGGCAACCAATATTGACACGTAAAGCCTATAATCATATAATTCCAACCTGGCGACTTAGCTAAGGAGAAGACAATGATCATTGCAGCCGTAGCAGCTACCGCCTTGATTATGGTGGCATTTTTTGGTACTAGAGAGAAAAAGCGACAAAAACGTTGGCAAGAACAGTTAGATCAGCTGCAACGCACCTACCTGTTCGTAGATAGGCAGCAGCTGCTCGAGCAGCGCGATATCTCTACTGCTGGTGCCGAATGCTCTTGTGGCCACTGTGCCGGCCGTCTAAAGGTTACCGAAGAAGCAGCCTTATTGATTAATTTGGCTTATCCAAATCAAAACGAGATTCGGTTGCTAAAAAAAACTAACGATCTCAATCCGCACCAGCTAAAAGCTCTCAACTGGAACTGTATGGAATACACGTTTCCATTTAATGTACCAGTTATAGCCCAAACAGCGATCCGTAGATGGATGGACGACATCCATCTGACTGCTGACTACTACCGCTGGACAGCTCCGAACGTTTTTGAGATTTGGAACGAACAGTCAGGGCTGGAACTAAATAACCAAAGCGCACGAGAGCAAGCCAATCATATGCTAGCTGCCTGCCGACGCGAGCTGCAAATGCCCGGCCTATACGTCTTTAACCCCAAGCTTGGGACGATAGCTCCGCCCGTCGACATCGAGCCAGCTGCCTTACCGGAATCGTAACGCCCAACCCCAGCAAGCACCGCTTCCTGGGGTTTTCTTTTTTCAAAATTCAGAAATAAGTTATCACATTCGCAAGACTAGCATACCAACTGATAATGACAACCGGCCGAGACATCAAAGCATTTTTGACATCTCGACCGGTTCATGTTGGCTCATGGCTCAAACGGTGAAAATTATGATGATCGGACCGCATGCTGAGGCAATGCGTAATCAGTGACGCCAAGGTCAATGATATTTTTGAGGAAAATCCTCATCGACGGCGAAATTGTCGCTGCTTCTCCTAAGTTGAGCGTCCTTTCCTTTCCATTAAGCTCGACGGCCAACTGGTAATACAAGCTGTCTCTGTCTACATCTCCAGCTTGTGGCAAACCAGATGGCACATCCTTTTCCAACGAGTCAAACAGATCATAGATTTGCTGCCGTTGATCAGGGGATAGATGCTCGCCCTCAACCCGAGTTGTGCGTCCAATTCCCATAAATCCACCCGATTCAACAAGAATGATTCGCATTTTGTACCCCTTTACGTTGTTGTACAGAGCGTGCGCACGGCCTTGGCAGGCATTATTTTAGCACCAGAAGACTATGAGCGCAAACAGTGTGCGACTATTCTCCTGCCCGACCAATAGAAAATAAACGATAAAATAACCAAGCAATTCTGAAAGTCAGCTGTCATATCTGCATTGGATAGACCAGCTCCGACCAGAATCTTGCAGTTCTTGTGTGCTAAAGAGGTAGCGGTATCAACGGGAGTTTATTGGGCTTTGGTCACACTACCTCACAGCGAGGAGCTGAAATACCACTCTAGCGGCAATGTACTTCGCCAAAAACGGTTCGACTCTGGACAAAACAATTGCAAGAGGGTTGTCAGATAGGACATGGTAAGCCGGTAAATCCACTATCAAAGCGCTCAAGTCGCTCAGCCAGACTGTTCAGCCTGGTTGTTTGCTTTTTCCACCATATTTACCCAATCGCTGTACATACACATGTACGTACACGTGTACGTACAAACTATTCTCAAGGTCAGATAGCGCAGCCTAACGATGGATGTCGCTACCACAATTTATATAGAGGTTGTAGTCATTTTACCGAGACGCAATAGTAAAGAGTCCTGGCAAATATGTCGACTCAGTTGACAGAAGTAGGCATAACCTGCCACCATACCTATATGCCAGAAGGTCCATCATTTATTCCCGAAGAGGCCATCACTCCACCAGCTGAGACTGAAATTGAGTCAACGGAAAAGCAGAGAACTAGACCAGAATATCAAGTTTTATCCAAAATGAGCCAGGCACTGTTAGCCGCGGCCGAACAGGTCAATCAGCCTGGTCACGCTCAAGAGACCCAAGCCGCCTACAATCTGATGAGAGACTTGCTGGCCGCCCGGGAAAAATACATTTTAGCCATCGCCCAAGCCCGCCATCCCGACCTTCGGTCAGTCAACGAACAAAGTGGTCTCTACTGCATTGGCGAAAGCCAAGTCTACGGATCACTCTGGGCTTTGCTCGATGCCACGCCCGCCACTCATCGCCACGCCCAACTAGCCGAAGCCCTCTCAGTAGCCAGGCAGACCACCGATCAGACTGACTCGTCCGCCCGCTCTCTGGCCTCAGAATACCTTGACCCCAAAGCCTACGTCGAATCATTCGTCCAGCTAGCCGGCAGCAGTGCCCAAGACCGCATCCAGGAATTTGCCACCGACCTAGACTTCAGCGAAGACATCTTTCTACAATGTCAAACTGTGGAAGAAGCTAAAACGATTCTCAGCCAAAAACTGGCCTCGCTTTTCTCTGGGCCCCACTCCCTTCACTACAACGACCAGGAAATCCAAATTATTCCTCGACATCTTACAATCCGCGACTACAGTCACCCCGAAAACGGCCTGGACGGACAACAATGGTTGCCGCATGAGATCCGCAAAGGCGGTAAAAAGTTCTACAACGAACACGAACAGCTCATTAGCCAACAACTGGGTGACACTCTGGCCTCTGCCAATCGCATCATTGCCGAATTCGCCATCGTCAACGGCGACGAAATTGTCAACGCCAGCCAAATCATCACCATTCAGGCTAAATCGCCAGACGGCCAAACACTACTAAACAACGCTCCAGATGACAACTATCTGCAAAATATCTTTTTCGATTCTCCCGAGGAGTTTGGCCTATCCTATAACTCTGCCGATCCCAAACAATTTTTGGACTATCTTTCCAACATGTCGCTGCAACTGCGCTATATAACTCGCAACCCCAAACCTAACACTCTCAAATTACTCAAACGCCTTTACAACTTTAACAAAGCCATCGGCAACTTTGACATATCTTCGCAAATCGAAACAGCCTTTACCGGCGACATTTGCCACATCTACCAACTCGCCAAACGCCTACCCCTCATTCAAGAAACCACCGAACAGACTGGCAACCCTCATCCTCTCCGCCAAGCGTTATCCGAACTATCCCAGCTGCTCGAACAAGCTCCTGATCCGTCACCTCAACTCATCGATCTACTCAATCAACGTCACAACTACAGCACTATTCACCAACTCTCCAACCAAGTTCTCCAAGATATAGTTGAGCCCTATTTTCAAACATTCCTCACCCAACACCCCGACATCGCCACCAACCTCGCCCAAGCTACCCAATTTCACCACCCCACCCCTCGTCCTTAACACGTGGACACACTTCATTCCACCGCACCATCCGCTCCCTATCGGGATATCCCTAGTCAAACGGCGACGTAATCGGTGACGCCGGCACATCAGCACCGCGTTCAATCACAATACACAACTGACTAAGCGCATAGCTCCAGCCAATTCCAATCAGAAGCATAAAGGTTATCGGCAAACCATACCCATAATATGCCGACGCAGGAATAGCCCAACTAAGCATAACTCCAGCCACTCCCACCATCCCCATCCACCAGGTCTGCTGTCTAATCACGCCGCTCTTGCCTAAATCATTCAACCAAGAAACACAATAACCTAAAGCAATCAGAGTCAGCAAAGCCAAAGCAGCATACAGAACGTCGCCCCAAACAGATAACAAAATATATTTTTCCACTCCATCGCTAGACGGCGTGTTAAGATAATTAAATCCCCACCCCGCCACACACAAGGCAATACCGCCCAAAAAGGCCTTCTCAAATGGTCGTCGAATAGGTTGCAAACCTTCTATTGATAGCCGGGACGACAACAGTGCTCCCACCGTAAATAAACCGACCGACAAGAACAATAATGGATCAAGCAACGTCACCACGCCTCCACCATGCGATATAGCCAACGGAATCGAGACCACAAACCTAATCACGAAATAAGCTGCTCCAAGTCGCCCCGCCCACCGCAAACAAAACAGAGCCAAAGATCGAGTTGGGAACATAACAGCCATAATACTACTCAAACCTAAACGACTGCACCATGGTCTCCATCTCAGACCTATGAGCCTTAATAAACTCTGATAGTCGGCCCGATGAAGTCGCACTAACCCTCCAGCCTACAGAAAATTCTTTACCATCCCTCAGCAGAATCGTACGTTCAGATATTAGATGTAGCTGAGACCTATTAAGCTCCGATCGCACCACTAACGAGGCTTGCCCAGCCAACTCCCCGTCAGCAAAATCGGTTTGCGGCACGTCTACCACTCCGCCATCCTGCTGAATTTTCATAGCATGCTCCATATCAGCCTGCAGCTCATCCAGAGTGGTAAACCGTTGATCCGAACGTGCCACCGAGAAATAAGCAACAACATCTGGCTGCTTAGGGGCATACGCCTTATACAGCCTGTACTGGAGCATATTCATTGGCGGTAAACTCAGGGCTCGATTAAACACCCAATCTGGCGCACGCCATGTACTCAACGTACAATCATCTGATCCATTTTCAGAATTCCACCGGCTGCCCTGCCAAGGCATGTCGGGCGATATCGTGTAGGTAAACTGATACCCAGCGCTATGTTGAGTCACATCGGTATGGGAAGCGTCCAACTCTTTGACCGACTGGCTGCCGCGGCATGAGGCATTGGCGTGCCGAGAATCCCAAACATACACTCCCACCAAAAGCAACCCCCATAGCCCGACAACCACCACTACACCAGTCACCAACGCCCGCCATCTGAGCAATGTTGGCCAGTTTTGAGCCACCGGCTGATCATCACCAACACGGTTACCGATATGCCATATGGCTATACTCCAACCCACCCCCAATAAAGGAAGTAAAGCTCCGCTTAATGGAATTCTATTGGCTAAGAATGCGTGCGGAAAATGAAAAGCAGCAAACCAATTGAGATTAATGGCCAACAGGCCCAGCACCAACAATAGTCCTGCCCACCATGCCAATTGCCGTTGTCTAATTAACGACAGTACAAATGCCGTAAAAAATACCACCGAAACGATAGCAGTGGCAGTAAACAAAATAATAAGAGGCAAATAAAGTGCTTCAGGGATTGGAATGGTGGAGGTTAAAGCTAAGTTGGGTAAGACAAATAGACTAAAGACAACGCTCGTTATCAGAAGAAAAACTGTAGAAACCAGTGCAACCGACACCATCAATTTGTAGCTCGACAGTTTTTGCCATTGTTGGTCTCGGCTAAGCCCAATCAAGCCAACCGCCAAAGCCGCAAAAGTTACGATTAATAAGGGGGAAATAATGCCATAGCCAGTTGGCCCAACATACAGCGATTCTAGCAGCCAAGTTACCCCTAACATTGGCGACCCTTTACTCCAAACCATACCTTGATTAAAAAGATAGTAGAGCGGTGGCACCAACAGCTGTAATCCAAAGTAAACTGCCCCCAACCCTGCTGCTGCCTTAAGCGCTATTTCAGCAAACCTTCCTCGATCTTGTGATGCAGACATATATCCTCCCAACTACTATTTCAAGCATGCTAATCCCATTCTACGCTTGCCTGCTATCTGAGTCTACAATGGCCCCGTCCCCAGCCCGCCATATCAGGTATGGACCACTCAGACCACACCGACAAAGACTGTGCCTACAAATAATCTGCAATCAGAGCTCTCTTATGTTTAACCAACTCGGCCGGTGTACCTTCAAACATAATCTGCCCACCCTTATCCCCGCCCTCTGGCCCCAAATCAATAATCCAGTCAGCCTGGCGAATCACCTCCACATTATGCTCAATGGTAATAACGGTATTGCCCTCATCCACCAACCGATTAATTAACGTATGTAATCGGGCGATATCAGAGATATGCAGACCCGTCGTCGGCTCGTCTAGCACATAAATACTACCCTTTTTGTGCAACTCACCGGCCAATTTAATCCGCTGGCATTCACCACCAGACAACGTACTCAGCGGCTGCCCCAACGTTAAGTATTCCAAACCCACGTCATTCAGCGCTTGCAGAATCTTAGCAATCTCCGGCAAATCAAAAAACTGATTAGCCTCAGCCATAGTTAAATCCAGCACCTCGGTAATCGACTTATCGTTATACTTGTAAGTCAGCACTTCATCTTTAAACCGTTTGCCGCCACACACATCGCACGGCGTTTTAGCGTCATCCAAAAAACCCAAATCAGTCGTCAAAAATCCAGCTCCCTTACAATTGTCGCAAGCCCCTTTAGAGTTAAAACTAAACAATCCGGCCTCTACCTTATTAGCCTTGGCAAACGCCTTACGAATCACATCCATAATGCCAATATAAGTAGCTGGGTTGGACCGATTAGACGTCCCCACCGCCGACTGGTCTACCACGATCGCCTCTGGGTGTTGCTTCAAAAAGACCTGATGGACCAACGAACTCTTACCCGACCCAGACACGCCCGTCACCACCGTAAATACACCGGTCGGAATATCCACACTGACATCCTGCAAATTGTTTACTTTGGCATTTTTAACCACCAACTTTCCGGTCGGCTGGCGAAACGACGCTTTAGTCGGCGATTGGTCCTTTAAGTGATGGCCGGTCAATGTCTTAGCTTTTAGCAGTTCCGCATACGTCCCCTCAAACACAATTTGGCCACCATTTATTCCAGCCATTGGCCCCACATCCACCACATGATCGGCCGCCTTAATCACATCCGGGTCGTGCTCCACCACTATCACCGTATTCCCCTGATCGCGAAGTTTCCTCAATAGTTCATTTAACCGATGCACATCACGAGGATGCAAGCCAACCGATGGCTCATCAAAGATATACAACACATCCACCAAGCTACCGTTCAAATGTTTAACCATCTTAATCCGCTGCGACTCACCGCCCGACAAACTATCCGTCGGCCGATTCAGTGTCAGATACCCCAACCCAATCTCCACCAAATGAGATAATCGCTCCAAAACAGTCTTAGTCAAAGCCTGATTCTCTTTAGTCTCAAACCCCTTAATGACGACCATCAGTTTATCTACCTGCATGGCCATCAAATCGGCAATATTGTACCCGTCAATCTTACAAGCCAACGCTTTTTGATTAATCCGCCCCCCATGACACAATTCGCACGGCCCCATGGTAATAAACGGCTCAACATTTCTTTGGGTCCGCTCCGACATAGTTCGAAAATCAAGCTGAGTAATATACTTACGGACAAACTTGTCGACCACCCCTTCATAAGTAAGTTTCATACCGCTGCCTAAATCTACCTTGACCGGCTTACCGTGGTACAAATCATCCAATTCCTTCTGACTAAACTCTTTTAACTTTTTATCGTTATCAAACAAGCCGGACTTCTGCACAATCTTAAAATACCAGCTGTCAATTTTATAATCAGGTAACCGTAACGCACCTTCGTTAATCGACTTATCCATGTCAAAAGCCGCCGTCATATCAAGTCCTAACTTTTGTCCAACGCCATTACAATTTGGACACATGCCCAACGGGTCATTAAACGAGAACATATTGACATAGCCCACATACGGCTTACCAAAACGAGAAAACAGCAGTCGCAAGGCTGTGGCAATATCCGTCACCGTCCCTACTGTAGAGTGAGACCCACCTCCTAACGGCTTCTGATCCACAATCACCGCCATGCTGAGGTTCTTAATCTGGTCGGCTTCCGGTTGGCTAATCCGCGGCAAAAAATTGCGCACAAACATGCTAAAGTTTTCGTTAAGCAGCCGCTGCGACTCTGCCGCAATCGTGTCAAACACCAGCGATGACTTCCCCGAGCCCGACACTCCAGTAAAAATGGTAATTTTGCGCTTGGGAATCTTTAAACTAACGTTTTTAAGATTATTTTCCCGCGCCCCGCGAATCTCAATATATTCCTGCATTAAACACTCCTCTTCTATCTATAGCCAATTCTTTCTCGCCATATTATGGGCACACTGCCTATCCCCAACGTCATTCTGAGCTTGTCGAAGAATCTTCCACCTCAGACTCAAACACAACCTAGAACATACCTACAAACATAGATTGCCACGTCACTTCGTTCCTCGCAATGACGGAGATGGGACGGATAAACCCCCAGCTACCCAATCAGCCTACTTACATCTTCTATAATTTGCTCCGGATTCTGAGCCAAGACTGTCGTAAACCCCATTTTATCAGCAGGATCAAGATTTCGTTGTTTGTCGTCAATAAAAATAGACTGCTCTGCTCGTGTCTCAAGCTGTTTAAGAGCAAGCTCATATATCGTAGCCTCCGGCTTAGCATACCCGACTTTACATGAAGCAATAACCGCATCAAAGCAGTTATAGAATCCGCCCTGATCAAGCACGACATAAGTTGGCTCAATAACATTGCTCAAGATAGCCGTTTTAATCCCCTTACCTCGCGCCTCTTTAACCAAATTCAAGATTTGATCATTTGCTACCAACCCACTCCACTTTTTAAACTCCTCAGAAATTGAGTCATCAATAGCCAAAGCATAGTTATCCCGCAACGCCTGCCAGTATTCCGCCTCAGTGAGTTGTCCTCGCATAAATTGACCCATATACGTTTTAAATATATGCGCCACCTGCTCATCAGTCGCCCTTAAATTTTTAAGCAACAACGCCAGAAATTCATCCCCCGGATCATCGGCAACAACCCCACCCCAATCAAAAAATATAGTTGTAAAACTATTCGCCATAAACATATCCTCAATCGACTAGTAATCGTACCAGTCTCAATTGTCATTCCCGACCCGATCGGGAATCTCTAAAATTATAATCTGATTCCCGATCAAGCCGGGAATAACATATCAGAACAATAATTCACAAGGCACATACTCGACGCAATCATCTCTCTGATTTTCTTTTTAATCTCCTCATATGGGGCCAACTCGGATTAAGGCGTATAGAGAAGAGCTTACTGGCTATAGGTAAGAAGATTCATCGTCCAACCTCAGAATGGCGATATAGGAGGCGTAGATGGCGAGACTCTTTATTCTTTCCCAGCCTCAAGCAACCTCCAGTTATGGGACACCTCGGGTACACTACACATATTACGATTAAAGCAACACGGTCGTCGCATCCCCTTATTCAGTTTGTCCAAAGCCACCTCAATGTGTTTCTGCCGTGTTTCCGGCGTCTTAACCGCCCGTATCCACCGGACCCAATCCCAATGCGCCAACGGCGTAACATCATTCCACAACGCCATCGCTTTCGGCGAACTGTCCAGCGCCTTCTGCAAATCCTCAGGAATATCCGGCTCCACCCACTCCTTTGTCGCCTCGACCGAAACTTGCACCGTATCCTCCACCTTGGCGCCAGCTTTCTTCAATAGCTCCTCATCCGGACTAAACCAATGACTTGGTTTTAGCCCGGGTCCATACATGCCATCCGGCTCCAGCAAAGTCTTAAACGGCACCCCATTCAATGACCCCACCACCATCGTCATTCCCCGCGACGGTAGTTGCGCCGAAATATCCGCCGGCAACCGCAAAATCGTCCAACCGTTAATGTCATATAAAGTCGTTTCAAATGTCAACACAGCCATACACACTCCTCCAAAACTTTTACTTTACCCCGATTATACAGCATCAAAGCTCACACTACAGTAATACAAAATCACACCAACATTATTCCGAGTAAAGCAAAAAATTTGCCTCTTTCAGCCCCTCATCAACCCGGAAGGTCCTTTCAGCCAGAGCCTGCCTGCGGGGAGATAGGGGGTATGGCTACCAGACCAGCCCTCGAGCTCTTCGTAGCTCCACTCTCGTTTATTATTCTCAACTCGCTCGAGAATCAGATTCCTGTCTTGGCGGGAGCAACGCAAGAGGTACGTACACGTGTACGTACATATGTACGTACCTCCTATTCTGCAAGCAGAAATAACACAACAGGCTAAATATTTTTCTCTGTCATTCTCAACAGGACCCCGATTAAATCGGGGTGAATCGAGAATCAGATTCCCGCTTTTGCGGGAATGACATATGGGGATGGCTACAGAATCTATCGGCGATATGTAAAAAGTGAGTGTGGATCAGATCAAAAAACTCAGACTGACAGAAAAATGGTAAAATTCACAAAAGAACCAGGAGCCACGTATGACCAAACCGCGCATCTATTCCATGAGCTTTGCTCGTGTTTATCCCGAATACATCAACAAAGCCGAACGCAAAGGCCACACCAAAGCTGAAGTCGACCAAATAATTCTTTGGCTAACTGGCTATACTTCAGAGGAGGTTAAATCCAAACTAGACACCGACGTCGACATTGAAACCTTCTACACTCAAGCCCCTCACCTCAATCCCAATCGCAAACAAATCACCGGCCTCATCTGCGGCATCCGTGTCGAAGAAATTAAAGAGCCCATCATGCAAGAAATCCGCTACCTAGACAAACTCATCGACGAGCTAGCCAAAGGCAAGCCCATGGATAAAATCTTGCGACAGGATTAGCACAATTCAACCTTGATCCAAGAACTTTTTAAGCTCCGCAGCTACAGTAGCAACCGGCTTATCTGTTTGGATTACTGTATCCACTAATCCCAATTCTTGAATAGTGCGCTGATACTCCAACATCCCATCAAACCATTGTTGCTGATCATCATAACTTTCATGAGCCATCCGGTAAATATTCCGCTTCTCCATCACTTCTCTGTCAACATACAATTGAACTATGCTAAACCCATTATCCCTTGCAGTCTGCAGCACCTCTGGGGAGAAATAAAATGTATTAGTAAAAAAGACAATCTCATCAGAGGTCAGCACCTTCGCTAGAATCGACGGCACTAACACCTCATTCTTATAAGCAATATCTTTAGGCCACACTCCACCATTCCGCAGCGACACCTCCTCATCTATTTCGCTCACCGGCCAATCGGTCACCTCCCGCAAATACCGAATCAACGTCGTCTTACCAGCCAAAGATGTTCCAATAATAATTGCTTTAAGTTTTGTCATATCATCACTATACATACATCAACATAATTTTGAGCAAGTAGCCCTGATGTGGTATTATACCGAGCAAAAATTAAACACCACGTCTAATTCGAGATTCTGCAATGCGCAGCGTTGCCCGGGCCTATAGCTCAGTGGTAAAATATTCTATAAATCTGTTCACCATATTCACATTAGTACTTTTTATACTGGTTATTTATCATAGGTGATAAGTCTTTAATAGCATAGTAAATATGATAAGTAAAAAATACCTTAAATAAGTGATTTAGTAAGATAGCGGCCTAAAAAAATAGGTGGACGGACTCATAGAGAGTCACGTCCACCACAAGTATTACCCGTAACGTGGGTCAAACGGGGCTACTGGTCGCTCTGTCGGAGCAAGTTGCTCAGGCTCTCGTCTGGCAAAGCCCAAAAGCGGAACCGGCAGTGCGCGTTCAAAAGCAAAAGCTGCTCCAACAAGAGTGAACACAGCCAGAGCCAACAGGATCAATCCAACCAAACCGCTCACCATCATCCCAACGATGACAAGTGAACCAATTGAGGCCACAAGTCCAACCACCAACCCGCGTCTACCGAAGCGTGCCCATAACGCAAGAGTCACAAATGCCATTGCGCAGATCAGAGTCAGCCAAAACTGACCACTCATTGCTGCCACGGAGCTGCCGCCAATGGTAATCCCAAAGCCTACCCCAGTTACAGGCAAGCCGCTCATCCCACCGTGATACATTGAATCTCTCCTTACCAGTCTGCTCTGGTATGAAATAACGACGACAAGAGAGCCCACGCTTGGACTCCTTGTAGGAAATAATCATATGGCGTCTCAAAAATGATCGCCATACCAAAGATTCCTTGCTTGATACCCCTGAGCTTGTACACTGTTGAAAACCGTTCAACGACAAAAACTGCTGTTACCACTATCCAAATCAAAGGTAGGTGAACGCTATCTGTTGCGATAGCCCATACCAATGTGATTAGAAAAGTGATTGTGGCAAAGATGCCGGCCACGCCGACATACTGTAGCCACCAGTAGACCTGCGTATACTCAGTCCAACCGTAGTGCCCGTTGTTTTCTATCGCCCCTCTCTTCCATCGCATCCGCTGTTTAGCCAAGTCCCGCCATGTTTCCATGACTTCAGTTTTAAGGCCACACTCAGCCGGAGCGATAATGGCATAGCCAAGATGCTTGATAGCATAGGTAAGCTCGTTATCTTCTGTTAAAGCCTTAGTGTCATACACTTGGGCTCTGCTACCCACCTCGGCTGAGTTAGGGATCCTCCCCACTTCTCTACCGATGACAACATCCTTCAAGCATCGAGACGTGAATACAGAAGCCGTCCCAGTCAGAACCAATGCCCGACCATTGCGACGCGCAACATCTCGCGCATAACGGGCAAATTCGTTACGCTGACACATGCCTACGTATCCACCGCCCTCCTTACCGAGAAATACACCGCCGACAGCATGATAGCCTAAGGCAATATACTTCAAGGTATTTTCTAAAAAATCACGATTCAGGATAGTGTCAGCATCCATCACCATGATCAAATCGTCATCTGCCTGCTCATCAAGATGGACATCAAGCCACCAGTTGAGCGCACCAGCCTTTTTATAAGGGTTCGGCGGCACAAACTCCACTTCAACTCCAGCTCGCCTGACCACCTCCTCAAGCTTATCATCCTTACAGTTATTGATAAGGACAATAATGCGATTCGGCTCTACGGTCTGTACAAACAGAGAATCTAGCATCTCCTGGATCGGAGCCTTAAGGCCTAGCCTAGGCGGATCACCGCCCTTATGGGCCGGCACCAAAACCGTCAGCACTTGCACCCTCTCTTCCTTTATAAGTGCGTATATGTGCAATCTAGCATGCTTGCTAGCAACTTGTTCTTATACACTACTTTTCCAAATCCGTCAATGCCGAATAGATTTAACAGAATAAAACACTCGCTATTAGGCGTTAAGCTGAAGTAATTTTACAACTTATAGAAAAATGTTATAATGCTTCACAAATTTATGCACAATGGCATTTATATAATCACGCTTTACTACGCGTTTAAAGAATCGAGGCAACATGCATCACAGTAAAATTCTCAACATCGTTAGTAGCATTCTGCTTCTAACTATCGGCACAGCTATATCATTTTATACACCAGACGCCAAAGCCAGCACTGAAAACCTACTGCCAAACAGCAGTTTTGAAGCTACATCAGACACACTCACTCCAACAGATTGGACTACCAACACCTGGGGCACTCAGAACGCATCATTCAATTACAGCAATAACGCCCACACCGGATCAAAATCTGTTAAAACAACTGTCTCTGACTACATTGATGGTGATGCTAAATGGTTATTAGAGGCAGTTCCCGTCCAGTCGGGTGCCAAATATATCTATAGCGACTGGAGCATCTCAGATACAGAGACTTTTCTGTGGGCTCAGTATATAAAGGTCGATGGAAATGTTCAGTACGTTTTCATAAACGAAGTTGCTCCATCAGAAAATTGGACTAAGTCGGTGGCTTCTTTAGTAATCCCATCCGATGTTGTATCGGCCGCCATCTATCATGTCATCGCCAGCAATGGCACACTTACTCTTGACGATACATCATTAACCAAAATGGTAGATTGTGACACAGCTACTGCAGGGCTTGTTTTAAACGGTGGATTCGAAGAAGAATGCAATACGCCGCAACTTTTTAACGGGTGGAGCCCAATCCAATATGAAACTTCATCGGCCAGCTTCGCGTCATCAAGTGATCTATCCCATTCGGGCACAAAGAGTGCTGTATTTACTAATGTCGACGAAGATGCAGAAGTCGGCTATGAAACAACAGTCTACTCACCAGCTTCAAACCAGCGGTATCTCTTGTCGTTCTGGCACGCTGATTCAACATACGTATACGCGTACATCGCTTTTACCCTTAATAATGGATCTGTTGAGTATAAAAGTCTTATGTCGGCGCCAACCACTCTAGGCGATTGGTCACAGTATACCGATGCATTTACCACTCCTGCCAATACTCAGTCTTTAACTATTACGATTGCAACAAGTGGGATCGGCTCAGTGCATCTGGATGATGTGTCATTAACAACACAACCCGTGTTGTCGGTCCAAGACTTCTCAACTCCAATGATCAGCATTACCTTTGACGACGGAGCCAAAAGCACTTATAACAACACACTTTCATCACTCCTTGCTCATGGTTATCTGGCGACATTTTATTTAAATGCAGGCCGGTTAAATACCAGCGGGTATATGAGCTCTGCCAATGTGCAGGCTATCGTAGATCAAGGTCATGAAATAGGCTCACATCTCTATCATCACTCGGATATTGTCCAGATCGATACAGCTACACTGCAAAGCGAGCTACAAGGTAATAAAACAGCCCTCCAGCAAATTATCGGATTATCTCAACCAGTTACCGCTTTCGCCAGCCCCTACGGTTCATATACTTCAGGTAAGGTTGATACGGTTATGGAGTATGTCACCTCGCACCGTACCACTGACGGGATGCTTAATACTAAAGACAACTTTAATGTCCGGCAAATTCACGGCAGACTAGTGACAGCAGGCACCTCGATCGAACAATTCAAAGATTGGATTATCGAGGCCAAAGAGGCCAAAGCCTGGCTGGTCCTCGTCTATCACAACATAGCCGCGTCAAGTACTGGTCAAGACTCTGACGTTGCCGCTTATAACGTCACACCTACCCACTTTTCGCAACAAATGACAGCCATAAGCCAAAACGAAATACCTGTGAAAACCGTCCAATCCGCTCTAACCACACTTTCTGCTGAATATTAAAAGCTGCTTTATCTGCAAAGCTAATAATCCTTCAGGGCTATTCCATAAACAAAATAGAGGCAAAAACAAGTCTACTTTGAGCAAGTAGCCCTGATGTGGTATTATACCCAAGCAAAAATTAAACATCTGGAGATACTCGAAACTCTCTATTCGAAACTCGGTAAATAGCTCACAGCTAAGTGGCAACGGCAGAGCCGAAGTAAATCATTAATTTGCCTCCCTTTCAAGGGAGACGCGGCAAGAACGATAAACTAAAAAGTAGCACAGACAGTATGATACAGACATGGGCCTATAGCTCAGTGGTAGAGCGCCTCCCTTTTAAGGAGGGCGTCGCAGGTTC
>CAZHWT010000013.1:23162-31778 GCA_964536215.1 uncultured Candidatus Saccharibacteria bacterium | reverse complement strand
GGTGAGTGGTGCGTAGTAAGTAGTTATACGAATAACGACGAGACGAATAACGAAACATCGAGTAACCCCGATTAAATCGGGGTAAATCTACTCCCCGTTCCCAACCAAACTCAACGACTTTCGTCCCGCTGGTGGGGGAGAGCTGGTCCTAACCCCAGTCGAAGGCTGGTCAAAGACGTCTATATTTCCTGTGGATATATTTCCAGATCCAGGCGTTTCAACAACCTCAGGTTGACGTTGAATAGGGGAGATATCCATTAATGGCGCCTGTGGCGGTTTTGCTGGGGTAGAGGAGGGGAGAGCAGTCTCATCTCTGGCAATAGCCAGCGGTTTTGACTTTGGTTGTGGCAGTGGCAGCTCTGGACTCCCTACCCGCTCATCCGATGGTGGAACAGGAACAGTCATATCAGGCTCTGTAGGGCCGTTAGAAGGTGGGGGAGAGGGGATAGGCTCCATTGTAGCTGCTTGGTTGTATGATGGCCCTAGCAGGTCTTCCTGGCCATTAGGCAACCGTTGTGCAGGTGGTTGATCATCATCTGTTTCGCTAGCCAATAATTGGTCGATCTTGCTCTTTTCTCGAGCGTCAATATCAGCCATTTCATCCAACTCTCGTGGATTGGTCGTAATCAACCGGTGTTCTTGAGGCGAAGCGATTACCTGTAAGGCCACATGAGCCGATCCAGCAAAAAATAGTCCTTCGCCGATATTAGACGATAGCAACAGATTTTTCTCACCCGCCGACAAATAAAACACTTCCTGCAGCTTATCTACCGAACTAGGGGATTGCTTCATTAAAAACTGCAAACTAGAGTTTGTCACAATCGCCTTGCCCATATCCGTGGCAATAAAGTCCTCCACGTCTTGAGTAATCGTTGTTAACCCCAAATAGTATTTGCGGGCCCGCTTAGCCAGCGAGAATAAAAACTTGGCCGAATCTGGATGCTGCATCAGGAACCAAGCCTCATCAATAACCAAGATGCGCTTTTTACGATTGCGTCGGATATGCGTCCAGATATAATCCAAAATGACATACATGGCCACTGGCCGCACTTGGTCTTCCAGGTCTCGAATGCCAAACACCGTAAAAGTATTATTTAGGTCAATATTAGACGGTCTATCAAACAATCCCGCCGCCGATCCTGTCACATAGCGCTCTAGCCGGTCTGCTAATTCTTTTGCCTCTGGCTCTTCCATGCCCAAGAAAACTTTATACAAATCCTCCAGCAACGGCGGTTGATTGCGCTGGGAATCGGGGTCGGGGGTAATCCCTTTCATTTTATAAGTCAGCACTAAGGCGCGGTCAATCACTGCCTCGTCGGTAGGGGACAGGTCGCCAAACATCACCTTAATCAGACCGTGTAGATTTAAAATTTTTAACCCTAACTCATTCTCTCCTTCTTCATACACCTGAGATAAATCAAACGGGTTAATATTAGCCGATGAATTAAAATCAAACGGAATATACGACCCGCCAATCGCCTCAGCCATGGTCTTATACTCATTTTCTGGGTCAACCACAATTACTTCCATGCCCAACATCAAACTGCGCATCGTCTCCAGTTTTACCGCATACGACTTACCCGCACCAGACTTGGCAAAGATTAACATATTAGCGTTTTCCAAGTTAAACCGGTCAAACACTACCAAGCTACCATTATGCTCATTCAAACCAAACATAACTCCTTCGTTTGCTGTCAACTCGGAGGAGGTAAAAGGAAATGTCGTGGCTAAGGAAGTCGTATCCATATTCCGCGTAATCCCCAAGGCGTCTTCAAAAGTTGGTAGAGTAGCCTTAAACCCTTCCACCATCTGTAAGGTAGCGGGCTTGGTATAGAGCAACATACCACCCAACACCGACTCAACCTGCTTGGTAATGGCATTTAGCTCGTCTAGAGAGTCGGCCGGAATAGTAATATACAGCGAAAACTGGAAAAATTTCTCAGCCCCAGCCACCAACTCATCTTGTAAAACCGATGCATCCTCTAAATTCAGCTCCACCTCAGGATCAGCCAATCTTCCGCGCTCTTGCTCACTAATTAATTCCGCCTCCATTTGTGTAATCTTGCGGCGCAATTTTTTAAGCACTGTCTTAGTCCCGACTGGGTAATAAAACATCGAGATATCTAAACTTGAACCAAAGTTAATCAACGGCGATAGCCAGTTTGCTCCAACCTGACGAGGATATCCGGCTACAAACAAGGTCCGGTAATACGTTTCGCCGATATGCAGGTAGGTAAAATCCATTTCCATTCCACCAGGCGCCAAGATATCACGCAGCGATACCATCCCCTTGGCAATTTTCTGCGCTTCAGATAACTCTGGTGTTGGCTCTGCCGCTTTCTTCCCGGGTAAAGGCAGCGTATCTTGAATTGTCTTTAATAAATCAACAGCCATGGTAGAGTATTGAGCATTGGAAATTCTCTAAACAGATTAAATATATTCGCATATTTGTATATTCGTAGCATTCGGATTGTCATTTCAGCCAAAGGCGGGCAGGCTCCATTCGGATGTTACCAATTCGTATTCAGCCTACCGCCGGATGCACCATCGCCGAAGTGTATTCACTTATCTCCTGACGAGTCTGCTGCTGGCCATCAACCTCCGGATTGTACAAATTGTAATACAGCTCTATCAGCTCTTGGTTAGTCAGTTGGGTACACTTTAAACCAATGCGCTGAAAGTGCGCCATGAGACCATCTCGCATGTGAGTCAGTTTCTCCTCCGCCTTAGCAAACTCTTGTGCTGAATATGTTTCTTGAACCGGTGGTTGACCTGGGAGAAACTGCTTAATCGGGTCAAATATTCCGGCTTTATTAACCGCGATGCTGTCAAATGGAATCACCACATAAAAAGTCTTAAACAACACATTATTCTCCACCACCAACTTGTGAACAAATTGCTGATATGATGTCAATTGATCTTTTAAGGCTTGACTGCGTTGATTTTGCTTAGCCATCTCCAGGTAATCTATATAAGAACCGATATTCAGCTGGCGTGTCTTAATTAAAATCTGAATCGGAAACTCCAAGGCATTAATAAGTGAGGCGTAGGCAAAAATAATTGCATCCTGTTCTTCTTCGGACAATAGGTCAAAGTTAATTGCTTTAACATTTAACACCATCCGATACAGCCCACCCCTCATCACCACGATGTCGTTCTTAATATCTAATATAGAAAGCGTGCTCTGGGTCGATGCGTGGGCAGGCATACAAATCCTTATGCGGCCGTAGCCGTCGCGTTTATCATCAGCGGCTTAATGGGCTGCCCGGTTAGCTCTACTGCCAATGGCTCAATTTTAAGACCGCTTTTATCAACTTCTACCATATACCGGCCATTATTAAGCGGAGTCGTAATTAAAAATTGTCCCAGCTTGTTAGTCTTTAGAGCTCGCTTAGCCTCACCGCTATCGTCTTTAATAACCACCACCGCCCCCTCGACAAATTGTCCATCCAAATCAAATACAAACCCATGGATGGTGTTAGCTTGGGTAGTCAGAGTTGGCAGCTGATCTAGTGGAATAGCTGGCTTTTTTAGTGGTGCCGGCATAGCCGTTGTACTAATAGTAGGTTCAGCTAGCTGAGTGGCAGCGTCTGGAGTGGGTGTAGGCGACGCTAAAGGGAGCCCACTCGGTTGACCCTGTTGCATCTTCTGGATAAGTTCACGAGCAAAGGCGGCCGAGCGATCTTCTTCCTGTTTAAGTTTCTCAACCAAAGACTGCTGCTGATTCAGTTGCTCTGGCGATACGCCAGATGTTTGCTGTAAGGAAGTTAATTGCTGCTGGGCTTGCTGACCCTGCTGAGATAATGTTTGCCCCTGCTGCTGAATCCGTTGCAATTCTGCCTCAAGTGCTTCTCTAGCTTTTCGCTCCTGTTCCAACTGACTTTGGGCTCGCTTGGCCAAATCTTCAAACGTCGCTAACTGCTGCTGCATGCTGCCATTATCCGAAGAATCTGAAACACCCGCAGGTCCACTTGCTTCCGCCGTCGTAGCACTGTTCGGAGCTGGGGCTTGTTCCTTTTGGATAATTAACTTATGCCTAACCGTCGAAGTATTCTCCGCAATATCTTCGGCTATGCTCTGTGGTGGTGTAGTGTTGGGTTCTGAGTTCACTGGTTGAATAATCGACGTATTTGGGTCAGTTGGCGTAGAAGAAGGGGGTGTCGAGCCAGTCGCCGGACTCTGAGCTGCATCAGCCGACATCATCATTGGCGCCTCAGCGTAAACTGGCGCATAGCCCGCCGGTGCATAGCCAATCAGATTGGTTAACTCTTGCTGGTAGGCTGGATCCAAATCAAGACGAGTCTTACCTTGGACTGGTAGCGAAATAACCCCTCCAGATAACAACTGTCGAGATAGGGAGCGATTTGTCCGCTGGTTGTGCATCATGGCCACCTGTTTCTGCTCACCATCAATCGTAAAAGTAAAGGCTGGTCTACTAGACTGGGCTAGTGGAGCGAGTGGCTTAGTGCTCGGCGTGGGTACAGACTCCAATGGCAGAGTAGCTATTTCGGTCCGAATTGGCAGCTCTGGGTTAGCTGGCGTTAGCATGGGTGGGGCGATTGGCTCACTAACCGACACGTTCGCACCAATCGGGAGTTGTTCGCCAAAGTTTAGTCTAGCCAAAAAGTCTTGCTCAGCCGGGTCTAAGTCTTTACTAGCTCCTGATACATAATGTTTAAAGGCTTCTTTGCGCTCTAAATTAAGTCCCCGCCGGTCAATAGCCGATATCGGCGCTGCTTTAACTGGCGACATTGTCCCAGCATCAGAAGCTAACAGTGTTTGCGGTATCGATGTATGCTTAGACCAGACCCACTCAGTTGGTCCTAGAATAGCTTTAAGATAACTAGCCACCCAGACGTCAAATCCGCGATCATTAACTTTAGCTAGGGCCATCGCCGCTGAAAAAGCTACTATCCCAATGGCTAATATAAATCTAAACACCACCGCCGCACCACCGCCAGTCGACAATAAAATAAAAGCCGTTAAGCCGCCCACCGCCAGATAAATAAACTGACGACCGACAAAAATTCCAACTATTTTGTCTTCGTACGATGTGACGTTTTGGGGGATAGTATGCATTGGCATGGGCAGCAGGAGTGGTTGGCCTCATCTGGCCACAACCGACTCACGTCAAGTATACCATCTATACCAACCGAATTGGAATCAAGCAGGCGAAAGTTGAAAATAATTACTGCACATCAATTTTATCCGGATCCGGATACCACTGCACATAGTCCTTACTCAAATCTTCCCCCTGGGCCGCAAACCAATCCTTAGCCTCCTGCTGATATTTCTTTAACAGTGTTAAATAATCTTCTGTATCTGTTTTCCCCGCCTTCACCGCTGGCTCAAACAAGTACACTTGCAACACCAATTGCTTATTAGCTGACACCGACGACTTAAAGTGGAACATCGCTTTCTCAGGGGGCCTCGAGTTCACAGCCGGATGTTGCTGGTAAAAAGCCTCATATTCTTGCTTAGAGCCAAACGGTTCATAATCCGCTCGCGTAATCGGCGCTGGAGACAACAGTGTTCGCATAATCGCCCAGCCAAATGCTAGCAAAATAAGCACACCTAACCCAATAGCTAAAATTCGACCAGTCTTTAATTCAAGTGCAGGTAGCTGCATTACCACTTTTCTCCTTGATTACCCCATATATTGCAGTTTAAGCCTGGATAGCCCTGGCTAAATAGTTCAATTGAACAAGGGTTAACGTGTCCGCTCGGCGAGCTCGTTTCGGATGGTTGAGTTCGAATATCAAAGTGAAGATGTGGGGCCGATTGGGTCCCATTTTTTACCAGCTGTCCATTACGCATCACCATATGAGGTCCGGTTTTACCAATCTGCTGGCCTGCTTTAAGCTGAGACCCCTGGCTAGGTAGTCCGCTCGGATCCATATGACCATAATAAACCCATCTTTCAGCTGTATTACCGGCCACGCCAGCCGCAACGTGCTGCAAGACATAATACCCCCCAACGTCGCTCCAACCGCTATTAATCACCTCACCGTCGGCCATGGCCATCACGGGCTGTCCCTCAGTATTAGCAATATCAATGCCAATATGTCCACCTTCAAAAAAGTGGCTCGTAATCGTAATCGATGGTCCGGTTGGCAGCGATAACCCGTTCACCACCCCACTCGATGTGTTGCATTGTCCACCATACACCTCCAGCCTGCCGTCGGCCCCGTAGGTGCTGTGTACTAATTTGTAAAATACCTTCCACGTCCCATCCTGATCCTGGCAAACGTTGCCATTAATACACATGCCCGTGTGATTAGCGTCCCAATTGTTCATAACGTAGGCCGAACAGTCAAAATTCCAGTCGTCATGACCATCAAAAGCCGGCGTACAGCCCCTGGCAATATTTGACTCGTACCCACCTCGACCATTATAGGCGAAGAAGGCGTCTTTAATACTAACCTCATCATCATGGTTATCCGGATTCATGTTTTGGCTCAAAGGTCGCCCTACTGGACCGCTACTTGCCTTAGACTGCAACTCAATCTTAGCCACTGCACAACCCGCTTCTTCAAAATTGTAAGGATCAACACTGCCCCACGACGATCCCGTTGGATCAATCTGCCAAGGCCCCAGCGCCCCGCCCAGACCTTCGCCCATATCTGTGCGCAGTCCCGCCTCCCGCAAGTGAATAGCCGCCATCATCTGCCATGGCACGTTAGCACAGGCCGCAATCTTCTTATAGCTCGCTAAATTAGCATTAATCCGCTGCATAAACTCTTCACTGCTCATACCCTGCAAATTATCTTCCAAAGTACCGCAACTGCCATTTGGCGTGGTAGAAGGGGAGCAGCCTAGCGCCGGATTAGTTGTTGAGGCAATGCCCCAGTTGGTAATGACATCGTTAAGAATATTGGAGTAATGCTGCCAATTCTCTGAGTAATAACTGCCCCAACCAAAGATAATGTCCCGATACAGTTTTGATCCGCTACCCATATCACCTTTTATTTCGGCCGCCGTAATATAAACGCTCATGGCCTGGTCGCGCTGCAAAGTAAACAACCAGTATTTATTCTCACTTGGGTTAGCCAATAATTCCGCTATGGTCTTACTCGGAAAGGTCATAGATAATCCAGCTTGACTCAGCACATTTTGTCCTACTTGCTGCACTAGACCCGCGTCATTAGGGTTGCCGTGCGTTTTAGTAAAAACATCTACCAGATTTGGCGCCTGCCCATACTGCTGACCGTATCCCACTTGCCAATCACCACTACCAGTAGCTGGACAAGCTTGATCTAGTGGGTAATCAGAATCGTTGAGGCAGTTTTGGTAATGAACAGAATCAAACGGCGCCTTTGTCTCTGCCCACGTCCACCACACCACCAGCTGTGGTTCTATGCCAAACTCCGGCGCATATTTGACTGCTAGGTCTCGTTCTGTCGCAAACTGACTGCCATACTTGGCAAAATCCCGATCAGATTGACCAGTGGGAGCATTAAATCCGTATTTAGATTGAAACTGCTCCATAGTCGTAGCTGGGCTCGTTTCAGCTAGTACGTTACTCTTGACCGTAGAGGCTCCTTCCACTGTCGGATTAGTGCCTGGCCGCGTCGATGGTGATGCCGAGGATCCATTCGCTGGCACATCAAAGATATCTCGTGGATCATAAGCAATCCAACCTCCACCATCCTTATGGCGGTACTCCAAGTGAAAGTGGGGTCCAGTACCCTGAACACCGGTATAGCCAACTGGGTCGCCCGCCTTGAGCTGCTGGCCCGGCGAAACTGTAATCTTGCTCATATGGCCAAAAATCAGCATGTCTCCATTGGCTAATTCAATCTGAAACCGACCCTTGGCTCCCGCCGTACCCTGGTCACTATCAAAAGCCGTACACCCATCAATAGCTGGATCAACTGGCACTCCCGTACCAGCGCAAATTACTCGTCCCGATACTGGCGTGTAAACCAGTGTCCCCATTGGCGTGCTTACATCAACGCCACAATGACCCGGTACTTGGTAACTAGCGCAATACGTATAGCTAGAGCGGCCACCACCTTGAGCGTAATCCGTCATGCCAAACCCTTGGCTAATATCGTAAATTTTGCCGCCAGTAATCACCCAAAACAAGGTCCCAGCTGCCGGTGCACCCGTTCCTGTACCATACGTACCAGTCGGTTGACCAAGGTTTACGTCGCCTACTGGCATAGAGCCGGGTGGGGTAGTAGAAGAGGAGCCGCAATTTGGCTTGGGATAAATACTTGGCGGCAAGTGGCTAGCGTCAATCGTCCTGGTTAACCCAGGGCAATCGGGCACCTCAATTTCTAACGGAGGCTCCGTTGCTCCCCAGCCAGTTCCCGTGCTTGGTGCGGCCGATGGAGTAGACTGCGCCGGATCCGCCGCTGGCACATCCCCCGATGATGGTGGCAAGTTTTGCCCCCATACCAACCCGATCGGCATTATCAGGCTAATCAAACAAGCTATAAAAACAATTCGTCGCCCCAATAAATTCATAAAAAGTTACTTTTAAAGCGTCCAGCGTCCAGTTTCAAGCGTCCAGGAAATATTCGTAGCATTCGTTTTTTGTAGATTCGCATATACATTCGTTATTCGGCTGTTACTCAATTCGAATTATTCGTAAAACCATAAACTCATTCG
>CAZHWT010000013.1:0-23062 GCA_964536215.1 uncultured Candidatus Saccharibacteria bacterium | reverse complement strand
GATACTCGCAAAGCGCAGAAGAACCACATTGGCGCCGATAAATCTTGCCACGCCACCTTCAAACTACCCGCTACTGTATTATCTGGCGTCTCAATAATATAGGGGTTATCGACTCTAGCATTAATAAAGGTATCTGTCTGGTCGGGCAGGGGGAAAGTGGTAAAGTTGGGATTGTTATACATAATCCGATAGGATAAGTAGGTCTGGTTAGCATTTGGAATCTGGCTAATATCTGCTCCAGAGCGCTCTCGACCCCGCGCCGTCGACACATACCCTATCAGCTGGTTAAAACCAACGTATTTAGTCTTGCCAATCAGCGAGTTGGCATTATTAGGCGTCTGGCTAACCAAATTATTCTGCAATGTAATCACGTCCACTTCCAAATTGCGGTCACAAAACGGACTAGAGAACTTATCGTTGCTAAAAATAATCTCAATGTCATGCTCTGTTTTGCTAGCTTCAGTCAAATTAAGTTGGGTAGAATAATCCATCCAAGTCTCGGTGTCCACATCTACCTCCAGCGCCACCGCACCATCAATCTTAACCACCATATGCGGTCCACCCTCACAAGCCGTACCCCGTGCCCGCACCTTAATCCAGTTCATTCCGCTAAACGACGCAGTACCTTTAATGGTGCTATTATCGACAAACCGAACATATTTGTCTCCGCTAGCTGGCTCATCAGTAGTCGCTGGCACCGTATCTTCTGGGTCAGTATCCTTAGTCGTCGTTCGAGTCTTGAGCGATTCGGCTTCAATAGTAGCTTCGTCTAGGGTCTGGCTCTCCGAAGTATTAGGGTTGGTCACCTCAAACCGAGACGTATCTACATACAAGTTGCGATCACAGACCAACCCACTGGCAATCTGAAAGTTGTTAGTAAACTCAATAGAGTACACATGATTACTACCGTCAAATGGCGCTGTGGTAGCCAGTGTTGTCCACTCAGTACTGGTGACCTTTGTCCGATAAAACTCTTGCCCATCAATTTTTAATACCAACTCTGGCCAATCTCCGCAGTAATCTCCTCTGGCCGTGACTACCAGTCTGTCCGCCTTTTGCTTTATTTGAGCGGACACCGACCCATTCGATAAAAAAGCTACCGCATGCTGGCCACTGGCAGTAGTATCGTTAATAGTCGACGCTACTGTACCAATATCCATTGCTTCAGCCTCCAAAATATAGGCTGGCGGCAGTGATGTAGCTGTATCCTGAGAAGTTGGTTGTGGCGTCGTTTGAGTAGAAGGGTCAGGTACGGCTGGCGCCTCCGTTTTAGCCAGTTGCGAGTCTAAATAGGTCCAGTTATCTTTGACAGAAGCCAAATATTGGTCCGGCGTCGTCCCAAACGCATCTGGTCCACCGCTGCCGCCAGTACAGCTGCCAGTAAAGTAGCGCAAAATCGCTCCATCCCAGCTGTCGCACTGCTGGTACGCGTGAGCAATAGCCTGGATGCCGCAGGTAATATTACCCTGGGTAGTATGCACATTGTACTTATTTAAATCACAGTCAGACCCGCCGCCAGTCGCATTTCGGTCTCCCACCTGCATTAAACCCAAATATCCATCACTATTTGGCTCCAGCTCCACGCCGCCGGACTCTAGTTTCATAAACGCTTTAACCAAATTACACGGCACTTCCACGTCGTCCACCGACATAATCTCGCTAATTCCTTGCTGCACTTGCGTATCCCATTTATTAACATCGGCCCAATCCGCATTAGCCGGCACAGTGCAAGCGCCATTAGTGGTACCAGTTGAGCCATTGCTGGCTGCTGGATGGAACAAGGCGATATCTGGCGCAAAATAGCCACCTTCGGGTGCCTGAAGCCGCATATACCGGGTAGCCAAATCTGCCTGCCCATCCCCGTCTACATCGCTCTCAACTTGAATCGTATACCCCTTACCCTCACCAGCCCAGTCGGCATAGGTAATCCAACCAGCCTGAGTAGAGTAGACCGCCCGAGCCAGCGGGTCATTGCTACGAGGCGCAATATCAATATTAGGATTTATATATTTATCAGTCTCTTTATTTGGTGGCGGCACCACATGGTTAGTAGTCGAAAATATTACCCCCGGATCGCCCGAAGGATAAAGATTGGGGTATCGCTCACCCAAATTCTGCGCCTCATCAGTAAAGCCATAATTTTGGCGAATAATCCCACTGACTGGCCAAGAATACGGCCGTGCATATTTGTCATATGGCACCCACCGCCCGGCCATCACTGATGGATTTGTGGTTGACCCAGGACTACCGCTAGCCTTCAAGTCGGTTCGAAAATCAGCCAACATCTGCTGTCCTGGGTCGGAATGCCCCGTGGTGCATAATTGGTAATGACCGTACACCCCAGCCGTAATCGGGTCATTATTCTCGCAACTCTTCCAATCAGCCTCGTGCTCACCAATTGGAATAGTATACTGACTCATCAAAAACTGCACTAATTGCAAGGTGGCATTATATTGGGCCGTCGGCACATCAGCCTTGTCAGCAAATTCCAATGGTCCTACCATCTCGATCCCAATCGAGCGATCATTCATCGGGCTATTAGTCTTAGCATACTCGGTAACGGAGTCATAAAGTTCCACCGTCTGCAAGACTGTACCGTCAGTTCCCACAATAAATTGAGCATTCGTACCCTCACCCTCTGATCCAGTATTAAAATGCGACCAGACAGCATCAATGCTAGGATCGTTGGTGGAGTGAATAAAAATAAGATCAGGTTTAATGCAATGTCCTGGCCGACTACCTCCAGTGGGCGAAATCAACTTCTTCTCAACATTCGGCACCGTAATTGGTGATCCCGCACAGCTGGCATCGGCCGCCTTAACTGCCTGTCGCCATCCCGCCCATGACAAGCAGGTAATAATCATAGCTACCAATAAAATCTTCCCTGGTTGCAGACGCCACGGTGGTTTTAAAGCGGATAAAAAAATAAATAGGGCAGAGCGCATAGGTAAACAATTGATCAATCAACCATCCCAATGCTTTAAGTATAGCATTAGCAGCAGGTAACATAGTCAAATCTATATACGTATACGTATAATATACGTATAAAAATATCATCAATCTCTGTTGTCTACCGCCGCTATCTCAATCTTTTGGTTCGACCCTAAGTAGATGCTCTGGCCTATCTTTGCTAAGGTTTTTACCCCAATAGCGCAAATATTCATCCAGCGACATTGGCGCAAAATAACGCACATACCAGACCGCCTTAGCTTCTTCTTGCACGTACACCGCTAAGCCTCGCCGAGGGTACAAATTAGCCTTAACTACTACATCGTTAGCCGGCGATACATACATCACAGCTTCCGGTTGACCATACGGCTGCAAAAAATCTGCCTCGGCAACGTAATACACCGATGGCTCATACCACTGCTCTTTTAAAACTACCGTAGAATCTTTGATATAAAATAAATCGGGCCGATACGGTGATTTACTGCTTTTCTGGCTTACCACACGGTAGCCATCTTTATCGTACTCCGAATAAGGGGATCCAACCTGATCAATAAGCTGCTGTTGGGTCGTTTTGCCCACTTCAATTGCCTGGTAAGGTTGATTATCAGCTGGAATAGGCTCTGGCCGAAAGCGCAGCCAAACACTCATCACTACCACGACCAGCAGTAAAAACCCACCCCCAATCCAGGTCCGATACCGCCACACAAAACGCAACCAACTCATACATACAGCTTAGCATATCGTCAGAAAGGGGAGAGGGGTGTGCGAGACACGGGCATCATCAGGACTCTCCCCTCATCGCCGTATAGGTGCAAAAGACAAGTTAGTAACTCAATGTCTTTAGCTCGTAATTCGAAATTCACGACTTGCAACTCAAAACCATTTCATAACTCGTAACTCAAAAATTCGAAACTCACTTCATTGGCCTTAGCAGCTCGTCGGTGGATTTGGTGCCGCCGGACCAAACTCCTTCCCTCCGTACACATTGGTTTTGGCGAACTCATAAAAAGTTGACTGACCCCAATCAAACGGATTCTTGCTCGGACACCGTGCCGGTGGATCGGCTCCCCACTCATTGGACTCCCGCACAGCATAATATCCCACAACCTCGGCAAAGTTTTCATTGCAGTTATTGGTCCCATACCCAGACACCTCGGCATAAGGTGAGCCATTATGGCAAATAGCCTCCCACTTGGCTCGCACCCCATTTGGGTCAGTTCCTTCATAGACGTGACCCAACTCATGGATCAAATTCTGTTTCATATGAGCCACCGTACCTTGCGAAACCGCCCGAATATCCATTTGCTGAACATATCCACCCAAATACGTGCCCCACCATCCTCCCAAAGCATCCGACCTCACCTCTAGCGTATGGCTACTTGCATAGCCCTCCTGTAAAAACGGTGTACACTCCACCAACGCCAACGCTTCCCACCACGCTTTTAACATTGGCAAATATTCCGCCGATGCAAAGCTGTAATCAGTGCTTACCAAACTAATATTCCAGTTCTGTTTAAATAGGCTAATAATGTCGTCAGGATTCTTGCCCTCGGGGAAAGGTCCCGACCCACCCGAATTCGCACAAGGATTTAAGTACGACCCGCCACCCGGCGAACCGCCACCCGGAACCCCTGCTTGGGGATTAGGGTTTTTAATCGGAATCCACTGAAGCAAGATAGATTCACCCGCCCCAAACTCCGCCACAATCCGCCAACGTAAAATAGAATCATTCTTGTGCGGCTTAAACGACCAGGAAAATGTCGTAGATGCCCCTGCTTCCAACGTGAACGCTGGCCAGGTCAGCTCAGTGTCGATTGACGAACTTGCCGCCAGAGGCGGCGCAGCCACCGGAGATCCAGCCAAAGCTGCATTTTTATCCTCCAAGGTAACGTGTAGCTGAACATCCTTAGCCGTATGATCGCCCACATTGGTCACCGTCACGGTTAACTTAATAATCGAAGCTGACGTCAAATCACCTGTCGGTGTATATGCCGACGTCAACATAATATGCGTCGGCCCACCATCATTCTGCCGCTCCGGCTGAATCAATTCCAAGTACGGCGTCGCCCCACCCAGCTGCGTCGGTGGGGTAGTAAACAACCCATTACTCTTCTGCCCATCCCCATTAAACAACGAATTAACCGAATCACCCGCCCCCTCATACCCCTGAAACAACCGCAACTTCTCCGGCGTCAAAGCAAACGGATCCTTACCTGGGTCCACAGCTGTTTGAGCCAAAACTGTAGAGGGCAAGAAAACTAACAATAATAGAGAAGTAAACAGTCCTTTTAAAGGCATTATTATTAATATACTCAGATCCAACTTTATTAAAATAACCTTATAAAACCTTTTTTTCTGTAGACTATCTCATAATTCTTTAGAAAAGTATAAGAGCACTTTTTAGTACAGCTGTCTACAATCAAAGCTCGTACCCTGCTGCCCGCAATCTGCGGTAGGCATTAGTATACTGTGCCATCATTGGAGGAGTAGGTACGCGGCCCGCATCTACTTCCATATGAACGATTTCTAAGTCATCTAGCCAATCTTGTATATCTGCAGTTGGAATGCCAGGCTTTAGGCCCGTCGCTGGTACTCGAAGAGGAGGGAAGCCTGCATTAGTCGCCCAAGTGGCAGCAGTTGGGCTGTAGGGCGTAACCGGCAAAGCAGGGACCGTGACGTCTGTGCCAGGAGTAATGCCTCGGTTAAGTTTATTGCGTTGAGCTTTAAGACTAGAATTATAGGTTGGGTCAATCTTGGCGGCTGCTGAAGCCAGTCCTGACAACATAAATCCTTTCATGCCATGAGGGCCCTGTAGCTCACCAAAGGTTACTCCCTCTTCCTTTAGTTTCTTAGTTAACTCAGGTAGGTTTTTATCTCCTCCATCATACATGTCTGCCAACACACTTATTAAATCGTCTTCATTTTTAATAGCCTGATCTGGCCGACTGCGCATAACTGTTAAAAGCCTAGCTGCTACGCCATCAGGGTCATCTCCACCCAGTTGGTTATAAAAAGTACCTCCCTTTTCATCGGTAAATTTTGCCAACCATTCGGCATTATTGGTACTTATTATAGTCTTCCCATTATTGGAGTAATCAGCATTCCCGCCAGTATCAACCAAATCGCGGTTCTGCTCAAAGGCTCCTTTAGACACTCCTCCTTTAGCAGCTAACATCCTATATTCAAGCTGTTCAGAGACCTCATTCAACTTAGCTTTTGCCTCAGCTCCAAGCAAGCCTTTTGAGATCAAGTGTGCCTCTTGTTCGGCTCGGAATTCTTGTTGAGCTTCAGCAAATAAGTGCTCACGTTGCTTAATTAGATCTTCGCCGCTTACACCAGTCGCAAACTGCTTCAAGCTGCCTTTCACATTGGCTCTCGTCCACCATTTGCCATAATCTTTTATGCCGGCATCACGGATAGCTTTAACAGTACTTCTCCTCTCTCTTGCTTTCCTGATAGCACCTAACCCACTCCGAGCTCTAGTAAGCCCTTGTTTAGTTAAATTCTCAACCGCCGCATTCAGTTCTGGCGCTGCTTTTTGCGGAAACTTAGTGGTGTACCAGAACAGTCCTATCGCAATACCAAGTTCTACTAACGCAGACATAAAGCCACTAGCTCCATGATTGCTCGTGACAGCATAGTTTAACATACCCATGCCCAAGGCTAATATGAAAGCAAACAATATTTGGTTGATTAATGTGCTCATAGTAATCGTTTTCCACTTGTTATAGTACTGCTGCGTGCCCGGCAAAAGACGAGCGGCGAGAGCCAAAGGGGCAGCAACTATGCAAATAACCAGCATTATTTGCCGCAAAATCCAGTACATACCTGCTTTAAAGAGGACGTAAAGTAAAGCTAGGATAAACACAAGTGCCCCGACCAAAAAAGCAAAAAGTCCAGGGCCGGGGACTGCAACAGCAAGGCCAATCATGCCGGCCACAAGAGCCACGAGGCCTGCCGCTGCTCCGCTCCCGGTAGTACCACCCGCACTAGTGAGCAAGCTGGTAAGGAAAAAATATCCGCCTGTCGCAAACACATTAGCTAAATCTATGCCAAATTGAATGATAAGAATGCTAAAGTTGACTAATAAAATAGTTATAACCAATCTAGTTAGGACCTGCTGTAAACTAAACCACTGTGGTTCATAGCGCAGCATAATGGCAATACCAGCTATAACTAAGATAAGCACGGCCAACCCATTTACAAAATTCCTCATCACATTCCAACCATCCCGGGCAATACCATACCGCAGCGGGTCAACTGTAACAAAATGAGTAGCAATATAATCCATAGCCTTACCAACCACCCCAACCATCCCACTAACAAAACTACACAAAAGATGAGTTGGATTAAAAGAGTCTCCAATACCGGTCCCAAACCACCCGTTACTCTTAGGACAGCCAGCTGGTTGAATGGCCAGAACAATAGGGTCATAGACTATCTTATAATGGGCGACCTTATCTCCCTGATCTGCCGCTCCTGCATAGACAAGTGTAAGTGGCCACTCTGAAGTAAGCTTTGATGGTAACGCTTGTGAGTTATCCTGCCCTGTCTGGCCCTGATCTCCACCAGTGCCAGTTTGGTTGGTTTTCTCAAATGTGACTCTCAGCAATAGAGGCATACTAGAGTCAACAGGAATCGTCGTGTTGTCATCAGTGCCGTTATTTGCTGTTACATAGGTCCGGAACGTATCGTCCAATTTATGCTTCATCTCGCCATCTTCTAGCTCTTTGAGTGTCAACTTAACTCCCAGAATCACCGGATTTCCACCATCGTTCTCTATCACTGACTGATATGCACTCTGGTCAGGGCCAGCAGGAATTTTATCAGAAGAAGTAATAAGCCCTTGCTTATAGTTTTCTACATAATTAGCACCTCCCAATGGACGATAGCGATTAAAGGCTACATAGTTCTCTTTTAGAGTTTGGTTATTGTCATTTAATACATCTCTTACCTCATCAGGATAGACAATCTCTACTGTAGTGAGATCATAGTCCGTGAGGGTAAACCATGGATTCGGGTTGATCCCAGTAATAGTACCCATGTCTAATAATAGGTTGACTTCAGCAGGAGTTAAGTCTTCTGGATTTTCACCATATGCCATTACAGGCTGAATATGAAAATTGTCCACCAATGTATTTAGATTAAGTTTAGCTAACCAACGGGATACCGCACCTTGCTTAGTATCTAAATCCACTCGGCCCAAATTATTTAACGCTAAGGCTGGGTTTGTTAATGATCTGTCATCGACAGTAAATGAAAGATAATTTCTCGATGCCGGGCGCATAAAACTACTCGAAATACCAGAAAATATTTCATAAGAGGTATAGCGATTAGCAAAATAAGCGCCAGGAATAATCAAATAACCCGCACTATCTGTAGTAGCTACATTATTTATAACTCTGCTACCAATTTTCATACTAAAATTACGGTTAACCACCGGCCGACCATTTTGATACAAAGTCGCCCCTAAGCCATTCTCGGGTATGCTAGACAGACTGAATGAGTTTCTAGATGGCCCATCCGTCCCGTTTGCTGTGATAGACTTGCCATCTATGCCTCTGTAATAAATCGTCGAACTGCCTATGTTTGCGGAAGACCCTGCTCTTACCGAAATTTCTGCTGTGGTACTTGATATTGCCTCACTACTACTCTGGTTGCACGCAGTGCTAAACAAATAAATTCCCCAACTTGAGACAGTCCCGTTCGTAGACCCGGCACAAGTCCTCGTCATAGGGTCAGCAAATCCGAACCAATTATTACTAATAGAGATTCTTGCTCCGCCAATCGGTATAGGAACGCCTCGGCTAGAAACAGTTGTAACACCCCAAATATTTAAATTGCCAGGCTTTGGCGACCAAGAGAATTTGCTAGGGTCTCTAGTGGCTAGCAGCCATTGGTTAGTATCCTTTCCGTCATCGCCTTCTTTAATAACAACATCCTTACCAGGAATAACAACATTTTCAAATGCTATGCCATTATAGGGGGTGTTAAGGGGAGCTGTGCCATTAAAGTTGAGATAGGTGATAGCATTCTCTATGTCTCGACTATCCGGCTTCCAGTAAGTTATGGCATATACTCCCAAGGGTGCAAAGGCTTGGAAAATTGTCGCTCCTGCCGGACTACCATCATCTTTGCGCATGGCAATAGATCGCCCTCGGATAATTGGACCGTTAACTGTTTGGTTAATATCATCAGTGGTGCAACCTACCGCTCCACCAAGACCAAAGCCATTATCAGAGCATTGGGGAGAAGTCTTAGAGTTAACTCCTACTCTTTGAGCATATATTTCGTAGGGAGTATTAACATTATAGAAATCTGAGCCATTATCTAAGTATCTATCTTTAATAATTACACTTAAAACTGATGTTGGGACTAGCGGGAAAATATTTACGTGGTTGGCAATATCAACGCTACGCGAAGAGGTGACAAAAAACTTTGGCCCATCACCAGTTGGAGATACAGGCCCACACATATTTGGATTACCATCTTCTCCATTAAGCTTTTGTTCACCAATTTGGATTTGTGCAGGAGAACAATTCGGTATTTTGGAGTAATCTGTTTGTTGGTATGCAAAGATTGGGGCCAGTCCATCCTCATCCTTTGGCGCTCGAAAGGGGATTTGCTTATTTGGGCTAGGAGCTAAGTCTGGATCGGGGAAAAGTACGGCATAATGGCTGGCATTAGGCAGGCCCGCAGCTTGGAAAGAGCCATCTGCTCGCACTTGAGTTTTGTAGGCAAAATCGTTAACAACTTTACCCCACGTATCATAGGCAAACACATACACCACCGCCCCGGCCAGCTGCTTGTATGCTTCAGATGGGTCATAGGCTGCGCCCAAGTATGCTGGAATAAATTGGCCAGTAAAAGTATCGGTGGTTTGAGTGCTCTGACTTTCTACTATCGAAAGCAGCGGCGTAAGTGGAGTGGCAATAAAACCCACTAAAATAACCAAAGTAATAATTGCACAGACTAGTTGTCGGAAGAGAGGCTTCATACCAGGCAGTAATAAGTAAAGCGCGCCAAGATTCAAGCAGGCATACTACCTATTAGTCTAGTGTGAAACAAGCTAAAAAGCAAATTAAATTGAGCGAAAAGTTTATGAGCCCTGATTTTTAAGTCAGGGCTCATTCAAGCCAGTACTGTCAGCTTTTATGCTGGTGGTGCCCAGCAACCAATCCTGGTTACTACCTCCAACATGTCTGGCGATTCGAAAGGGACTCCGGCAGGTATGTCCCCGGACTGCCATTCTGTCTCTAGACGAGCAGAGTAGCGCTCTTCAAGGGCTGAAAATCCTACACCGCCAAGCTTGCCTATCTCATCCCAACCCTCCTTCCAAAGAGACGGGGAGTTGCTTTGCAATTGGTAGCTATAAAGGCCCAGTGTTTGGGGCAGAGCATTGTCTTGCCTCTGACACAGCATTAAGTTTAACAGCTGGTCAGCCCCAGCTTCGCAGATGCCGACAAATGCAAATCGATGCTCAGGGTTGTGCTCATCTACTGCAGCGAAGCAATCCTGCCAAGTCGATCCGTCTTTGTAGGCAAGGTCTGCAGCCTCAGCCTCTGTTGGTTGTCGCAATGGCAGCCCGTCTAACCCCACCGAGGGGAATCGACCCGAGGCAGTAGCGTCTACAAGTCCTACACTACTAGACTCACCATTGCTCGGTATCATCGCGACTTGTCCTGAGGTGGAAGGAGAGTCTTTCGATTCTTCCAATTGCGCCTTTTGCTGCTCAAGAGCAGCAATTGTCGCATCTATCTCAGCGGAGGTTAGCTGAGAGCTTTCTGCCATAACCGGAGCCACGGCTCCGAACAATAGTGCGAGTATTCCGAGAGACCACACCAACTTTCGTGCGCTCATTGTCTTTCTCCATCCTTTTGCGCTCAACCCAACAGATTCGGGGAGCGTGAATATCCAAACCGTTAAGCGGGGAAAGTTCTGCCACCGCTCTTACTATAGGATTATAGCAGAAAATTAATTAAAATTCAATAGGGAAGCAATATAATGTATTTCGGGAGGTGGTAGTGGTGAAGGGAGTCTATTGACACCGACCATTTATCCAAGTGTTACCAGCCGCTTCGCAAGCATTCCTAATAGCCTCATCGCCACCACCGCTCCCATCGCTCGGCTTAAAGAAGTTACTCATACCCGGAATCAAGTTTACCGCCACCAACCAGATAACATACACCAAGGCAACCAGAATCAGTCCAACTACCGCATTGGTAATCATCTTGCGAGCCTTATCTGTCTTACCAGTATCATCCCCAGCCGTCAGGTAATTAAACGCTCCTAAGAGAATATATACAAATGCAGCCAAACCAGCCACTAAGAAAATAACCGAGATAACAGTATTAAGGGCCTGACCAATAGTTTTGAAACCAAAACTGGTGCCAAGATCGATCGTGCCGTCACTGCCACCTGCTGCAGTAATAGCATCGTGCAAACAGTCGGCCCCATTATCCTCACAGGCCGCCAGAACAGGAGCAGAAGATGCCAGGAAAGGTGCAGAAATCGCCATTCCGGCTACAAATATAATAGCAAGCAGTCCAAATAAATATTTTGACATAGAGACCATACTTCTCTTATATATCGCTAGTGTAAATGCTTGTCTGATTAAATGTCAACAAAACAAAAAGAGACCACCTTGCTGGCAGTCTCTTTTTGTTTACCCTGTACAAGAGTTTGTACTAAGAGCCTATTGTTTTAGCTTGACTAGCTTCCATCGCTCGGCTTAAAGAAGTTACTCATACCCGGAATCAAGTTTACCGCCACCAACCAGATAACATACACCAAGGCAACCAGAATCAGTCCAACTACCGCATTGGTAATCATCTTGCGAGCCTTATCTGTCTTACCAGTATCATCCCCAGCCGTCAGGTAATTAAACGCTCCTAAGAGAATATATACAAATGCAGCCAAACCAGCCACTAAGAAAATAACCGAGATAACAGTATTAAGGGCCTGACCAATAGTTTTGAAACCAAAACTGGTGCCGAGGTCGATTTTACCGCTAGCTTCATCACCATTAGCAGCGTCAATGGCTTGACAAGCATAATCATCTGCAGCACATTGTGCCAGAGCAGGTGTTGCTATCCAAAACAGAGATGTTACTGTCAAGGAGAGTAACATTATTGCGACCATTGCTTTTTGCATCATTGCGTTAATCACCTCCTATAGATGAAAAATTATAAATTAACTAGTGTAGTATTTAGTCTACGTGCCTGCTTGTTGTAATGTCAAGCAAAACTAACTAAAGAACTGTCCTAGACCCGGAATAAGGTTAACAGCTAACAGGAAAATAACATAGATACAGCCCAGTATAAACAACCCGACCACCGCATTCTGAATAGTCTGCCTGGCTGCAGTTGTATTATTCGGGTTTTCGCCAGCAGATATATACTTTATCGCCCCCATAACAATAAAATAAAAAGCCAGCGCCGCACCGCCCAAAAAAGCAAAGCCAATGAGCGTCCCAACAGCTTGATTAATAGAGCTAAACCCAATCACCGGGTGAATCTTTATTTCAGGGGGAGAGACGTCACCCTCAGCGGTATCGGTTGTTGTGCTGCTGGACTGCGCATATGCCACCTGCACACCACCAGCCTTGCCCAAAGAAGAGCCAAGCCACAAAGCGCCAATAAATGAAAAAATCAATAGAAAAAATAAGAAGTTTCGAGTCATAACCATTAAAACAAGTGTAGCATGCTACAGTTAAGAAGGTAATATATTGTTATAGATCAAAATAAATACATACACCATGGCCATAATAATTAGCCCCGCCACCGCATAAATCATCGCCTTGCGCCCTTGTGCCGCTTTACCTGGGTCGCCTTGGGCTAGTATGTATTGGTAGGCACCATAGATAAGCATAACAAACGCTCCCAATGCTCCAGCAATTAAGACAAGGTTTAAGACCATACCAATAACATCTCCAATATATCCCTTAGCCTGCACTGGATCGCTTAAGCATGCAGGGTCATTTTTAAATGAATTAATATCCCAACCCGCTGTATGCCCGGGATCATCCGCGCCTGACTTAATGCAATCGGCAGCGGCATAGGTCAGGGATGGCGCAATAAAAATACCGCATAAAATGGTGAAGAGAGTGGCTATAAAAACACCACGCGCAAATATCTTAATCATAACCTAATTCTACTATACAGCATTAATCTTGCTATTAATTGCCAAATACCGCTCCAAACGGCCCCACCAAATCCAAATGCAAAAACCCAAAACTACCTTGCAGTATCAAAATAACAATATACGACACTGCCAACAACACTAACCCAATCGTCGCATGCATAATCTGATCTCGTGCCTCAATAAGTCCTGCTGGATTCCCTCGAGACATCGTATACTTAAACCCACCCATCATAAACATATATGCAGCAACTAAGGTAGCGATCAGCATGGCGTAGTTAATCAGGGATTTGGTGAAGCCAAGGAAAGTGACACATGAGTTAGCTGGGTCCACAGCAAAAACTCTCACATATACCCAACCTTGGTTCTGCGGCCTGCTTTTACACTCATTCATTCCACGCTTAGTCTTGCAGTCCAACGTGTCATATGTTGGAGTGCCATCAGACTCTTTAACTGTATTTCTAGAGTGATAGCTAAGACAGACGTCATTATCGTACTTATGTGTGGGGTCCGCATCATGACCCGCGTCAATACACTCTTGCTTCCGTAGAGCGTCTTTGCAATCTTGAATAATTTGTGCTTCTTCCCAATTTCCCGCTACCTTATCACGATCGCCTCCACATTTTTCTCCATTAGCAGTGGTAGCTATTAATCTCAGCCTGCCTAAATCGAGCGGTCTGTGGAAGTCAGTTAGAACAGTTACAATTTTATCCGGGGATACAGAAAAGGTATAAGTATTCCCTTGCGGAGCCGGAAGAGGGCCAGAACCTGCTAGCCTAATGATGGGTCCTGATAGCTGCTCTCCACTCGGATTGGAATCAAACGAATCAGTAAAGTTGAGATAATAAGAATCGGCAAGATCTTCATATGTGGCATATTTGCCAATTTCCTCACTAGGCAACGTCAGTTTAACGATATAATTAGCATCCTTTACTTCGGCACTAACAGTGCAGACTGCTCCAGACTGATTGTCAATCGGCGTTTCATTTTCCAGGTCGGGGACAGGCGTACCATTCTCAATAGCCTTATCTGTACTCTCAACCTTTTTACTCACAGAATCATTATTGCTATCAGGATTATCTTTATCTGCGGAATATGTACACATAATGTTAGAGCTCATATCGCCATAATTGCTTTTATCACCCATAAAAACAAAAAGAGGTTCATCTCCCTTAATGTTTCCACCAACATCCTTAGATTGCTGAATAGACGTATCAAACCTTAGGTAATATTTATCGCCGACAGGCTTAGCCTCACTAACTTTCTTCGTTGCCATACCCTGTTGAACGCCAAAAAGAATATTAATTTTATTATCGAGATAGCCATGAGCATATAAAGACGTTACGTCAACATACGTAGAATAATAGGTGTCGGCCTTAGTCACAGCACTGACGATGCAATCTTCGGTAGCAGCATGAAGGGGAGCCGAAGGCACAATATTTAATAGTATCGTTATGGAAATAAGCCAGGCTAAAAGTATGCGGAAAGATGGCATACAATCAGCATAATCTATAGGCGAAATGCAGGCAAGCAAATAGTAGTTAGTTAGCGCGCGAAGAGATACCCAAACGGCCCCACCAAATCCAAATGCAAAAACCCAAAACTGTCTTGCAGTATCAAAATAACAATATACGACACTGCCAACAACACTAACCCAATCGTCGCATGCATAATCTGATCTCGTGCCTCAATAAGTCCTGCTGGATTCCCTCGAGACATCGTATACTTAAACCCACCCATCATAAACATATATGCAGCAACTAAGGTAGCGATCAGCATGGCGTAGTTAATCAGGGATTTGGTGAAGCCAAGGAAAGTGACACAGGACGTCTCCGGATCTTGACCAAAAGCCCGCACATACACCCAGCCCTCAGAGTCGGGCTTATCGTCACACACTTCTTTCCCTCGCTCAGCCCTGCACTTATTGGAATCGTAAACAGCATTACCATTCTTATCTACAGTCTTTGGATATAAAAACTGCTCTTCACCATGCACATCCGTGTAGGTGACAGGATTCTGTGCCGGCGCACTCTTGCAGATATCATCCCTATATCCATCCGGATCTTTTCGACATTCCATTGGCCGATTTTTACTAATGCATGGATCCGCAGCCATGGGCTGACCACTTTCATCATGGGTTGCATTGTACTCGGCCACACACCGCGTTCGAGACTCAGAGGTGGAAGTTTGGTCACTTTGATACCACGGACAGACACCACCTGGATCCTCGTCTAGGTAGTATTGCTGCACTGGGCCACCGTTTTGTGAAATCGGTTGTTGGCAAACACCTTCTCCAATATCTAAATAACCATCTATGCATTGGCCCTCTGCTTGCACTGGAGAGGTAAAAAGCAAAAAAATAAAGACAAGAGATAGAGAAGTGAATAAGGCAATAACTTTGGGCATTTCATCTTCAGCTTAAAGTAACCAGCCAAGCTTTGCAATATTTCGGCTGGGGATAGACGGATGGCTCTAGCTAGATTCGATTTGTTCAACCCTCCCTCCCTACGCTACAATAGATAAGCAATGAAACGCTGGCTGCCCATTTGTTTAGGACTACTATTAATACTAGCCGTATCAACCATCCCTGGGCTTATCCAAGCGGATGAATTGGACGACACCACCAAGGCTTTGTTGCAGAAACAAGAGCAATTGCAACAGGCCCAAAAAACCCTTCAACAGGCCAAAGATCAGGTTAGCGCCTTATCGGGCAACCTCCCTTCGCTACAGTCATCTCTCAACATCGCCATCGCTGAAGTAAACGTCAAACAAGCTCAGCTCGACGCCACCATCGCTCAACTTAACCAGCAAGAAGCGCAACTCAAGCAGCAGCAATCTGACCGCGAAATTCGCGCTCGGTCCCTCTACAAACAGTACAAGAAAGACGCCATCTCGCCCATGATCTCCTTACTCGACGCCAACGACTTTCGCGCTTGGACCAAACTAATGACCTACCACCAGAGCTCCTTAAACGACGACAAAAATCGCATTCTTACTCTGGATGAGCAAGTTGATCAGCTCGCTCAAGATCGGTCCAAGCTACAGGCCGAAGCCGAAGACCTTAAGCAACAAAAAGCTAAATATCAAGCTCAAGTTAATAGCATTAAAAACCAAATTGCTAACGCCCGCTATCGCCAAAACAGTGCCACGACTCAAATTGCCAATATTAATAAAGATATTCAGGGCCTGACTGCCAAACAGCAGCAAATCCTCGCTGCCAAAGCTGCCGCCAACGCTACTACTACTACAGTAGGAGACGCACCTCCGACCAGCTCTCCGCCGCCTCCACCCACTTTTGATGGCGCCGCCTACGCCTTCGCCTCCTACGGTGTCCCACACCGGGTCGGTCTAAGTCAGTACGGCGCCTATGGCCGGGCCAAGGCCGGGCAAAACTTTAAACAAATTCTGACCGCTTACTTTAACGTCTCTCAAAATGACATTCATCCCGTTGATGTTCCAGCCACCATTCATTTGTATGAATATGGCGATGTACCGTTCGAAGATCAGTATCTTATGGGTATTCACGAAATGCCCCGCTCCTGGTCTATGGAAGCCCTAAAAGCCCAAGCCGTAACCGCCCGCAGCTATGCCATGGCCAACCTTAGCCGGATTGCTTCCCAGCCACAAAATCAGCTGAATCAGGTCTACCATCCCGATGACGTCAGTCATGGCGATCAGTGGGATCAGCGTTGGTATCAAGCTGTGCGTGAAACCCGGGGTGTGGTCATTACCTACCAAGGCAGCCCTATCAGCACCTACTTTTCGTCCACCGCAGGCGGCATTACCCAGCAATCCGGCCAAGTCTGGAATACCAACTTGCCCTACCTCAAAATTGCCGAAGACTGTAACGGCAGTTGGCCCAACAATTGTTATGACTCCATCTCACCCTGGTTCCACAAAGCCTGGGGGGATTACAGTGGTAAAGCCGAAAACAGTACCGGCACCAACTGCAGCACCTGCAACCCCTGGATGAACAAAACCGACATGCTGCACCTTCTCAACGCCGCCATTAAATATCAGCAGACCAACGACGCTGGCAGCATCTCTGCTGACCTAAACACCTTTACCAGCCCGCTAACCAACTTTACCAGCTTTGCCTTCAGTCAAAATAAGAGCACTGGACAAACCGATGCCGTCATTGTCATCGGTACTAATCAAGGCACCGTCAACATTAAAGGTAGTGCCGTCAAAGCTGCCGTCAACCTCAAAGCTCCCGGCACCATCATGCTTCAAACCACCCTGTTTGATATTATTAAACACTAAGCTATGCCTTCACCCACCGTCCTCCACCGCACTTTCAATCCCATGTCAGCGTACGCCGAGCTGCCCAATGCTGGCTTCCGTGATCAAGAAGTGGGGGAGAGGGTTGAAGTCCTACTTCGTCGCCATATCGTCACTAACTTACGGTGGATTATTCCCGTCGTAGCCGCTATATTCTTGCCAACCATACTGCACATCATCGGACCAGCTACTATCCCGGGCCTAGACTCGTTAGCCAACATTCCTACCCCCACCCTCTTCCTAGCCGAAATGCTCTGGTATGTCGTTATCGCCGGATACGCCCTGGAAAGCTTTCTCATTTGGTATTACAACGTCTACCTCATCACTAATATCCGCCTGCTCGATGTCGACTTTATTGGCCTAATGTATTATTCTTCGAGTGAGGCAGAACTTCGTCAGGTCCAAGATGTTTCGCATAAGCAGCAAGGTTTATGGCAACTTCTCTTTAACTATGGCACAGTCGAGATTCAGACTTCTGGCACTAGGCTAAATTTAATATTTGAAAAAGTCCCCAAGCCTCACCGTGTAGCCGACATCATTACAGACCTTCTACCCGAAGAAGCTGCTTTTAGACAGTCTCAGACATCATCTATTCAACCTCAACCCGAGGAGCAAATATTATCATGAACGGCCTTAACCCAATCGATCTTAATTGGTTTCAACCATTTATCTGGGCCAACTGGGCTTTATTTGTCCTATTGCTCGTTGTGGTTGGCTTTAGCCTGCTAGTCTTTCGTCAAGCCATGCAAATGACTCGAGTATTGCCTACAACGCTTTCGCCGGTCGTTCGCCTAATTGTCAGTGCCTATGTCGCCATAGCTATTGTCGCCGCCTTCTTAGGGCTAGGCGTAGCCATGTCGTAATGGCTACAACATATATATTTTATGATGCATGCATAGATAGCCAATCAAATAGAACCTCAAAACTCAATCATCTACAATCACTCCATGACTCGAGAACTCACCATTACTCCACATCTTATTAACCATCAAGCTCATCCCAGCCCCACCTCCTGGGTCAAACTTCTCATTTATGAGCCAACCGAAGCCAATGTCGTCGCTACTCGCGGCAAAATGTATGCCGTCCTGTCACTGTCTTCCAAAGCCGAAATAGACTTTACTCCCATCATGCAGCTCATTATCGAAACGCTGCAAGATCGTTACTTTGGCCAAACCGAAGGCGGCATTATGCCGACTCTCGAAACTGCCCTCGACGCCATTCATAAACAACTTCTATTAGCCGGTCAGCAAGACAAGCGCTTATCGGCCGGATTCAGCTTTGACATCCTCACCGCTGTTAGTTGGGGCACCGTATTGTATATCGGCCAGCTAGGCTCCTCTCGAGCTTGTCTCTGGCGTCAAGATAAATTATTTGACATCGATCAAGGCGACCAACGAGTTACTAGCGTCTACCTGTCATCTGGTGTAGTGCAGGCTGGCGATCGCTTTATTTTGGCCACTGATGCGTTACTCCAAAAGTTCAGCCGCAAGCAGCTACAGCACCACTTGGCCCTACCCGAATCAACCCTCCTACAAAGTTTGGAACAACAAATTAACCACGATCCCACCTCTATGGAGTCTGGGTTATTGTTGCTCGTCGATATAAAACACGTCCCATCGCTCAAAGACGAATCCTTGCGCATCCTCAATGCCGACACCTTCGAGCCTATTCCTCGTCTAAGCTCCACCATGCAAACCCTAAATACTGCCGCGGGAGCCACTATGGCCAAGTCCAAGACTGCTGCAGCCTGGCTGTGGCACTGGCGGTTAGCCGACCGCATCCCTGCCTTGCCATTGCTCATTATTGCCGTATGCGTCTGCCTACTGCTAGGTTCGGTTTGGCTCAAAAACACTCGGTCGCCTCAGTCCACGGTCGATATCACACCTGTGCTTACTCAACTACAAGACACCTTCGATCAAGCTCAGCAAGTATCAACCATCAATCCCGACCGCGCCGAAACGCTTCTTAACCAAATGGAGCCCGTCTTAGCTCAAGCCATGCAAGAAACGCCAGATTCTAGACTCACCCAACTCTCTCAACAACGACAACAACTACTCGACAAACTACTCAATATTGAAGTGCTATCGCCACATCCTTTGGCCCAGCTAAATGGTCAGGTCAGTCAACCAAAATTAGTTCTTTCTGATCAAACCATAGTCCTTATTAATAGCCAGCAGCATCAACTCATGCGCCTCGCTTCTGGCTCATTGCAAGGCGTAAATACCGACGGTCAATTATACGACGCCAGCGCCCACCTGGCTGCTACAGATAATGGCTTAGTTGTGATCCAGCCCCAAACAGCTACTCCAATTTCTACTTCTGGTAACGCCGGACAACCCGTTATTATTCCCGCTACTACCATTGTGTCCTCAGCGTCTTTTCTACAAAACGCCTATGCCCTCAGTGCGGACGGCCAGGTCTATCGTTTACCTAATCTCGCCGGTCAGCTATCGGAGCCAAGCACCTATTTTGCTGCTCCAATTGCCGCGGATAATCTCAAAGATATTGCTATTGACGGCGATATCTACATCCTTCGCAGCCAACCAGACAGCTCAAGCAGTGTTGAAAAATATGTCAACGGTCAGCGCAGCACATTGGTTCTAGATCGTCCCAGCCTACTTAAAGATATCAGGGCTATTTTTACTCAGCCAGATAGCGACCACCTCTACTTTCTAGCCGATCACGCCTTATTGGCTTGGGCTAAAACCGGTCAGTATATAGGTCAGTTTCGCCTTCCTGACACCGGCACATGGCAAGCCGCCACAGTTGACGCAGCCCACAAAACCCTCTATATTCTCACCGAAGGAAAACTAATCGAGGCCGACCTGCCTCAGTAAGGTATAAGGTTGCAGGTTGAAGGTTAAAGAAAGTTTCCCCTTCACCCTTCAACCTGCAACCTTCAACCTATTCATCATGCCAACATTTGCGACCAACAAACGTGCTTTTCACGACTATAATATTCTCGAGCGTTTCGAAGCCGGTATCGCCCTCACTGGATCAGAAATAAAGTCCATCCGCGCCAACCGCCTCAACTTTAACGACAGCTATGTCCGCATCAAAGATGGTCAGGCCTGGCTGGTCAACATGTATATTGCCCCATACCCAGGCGGTTTTAGCCGCTTATACGATCCCACGGGCAGCCGCAAATTACTACTGCACCGTCGCCAGATCGCCAGCCTGGAGCGTCAATTAAGCACCAAGAACCTGACCATCGTGCCACTCAAGGTCTACAGTTCTCATAACTTAGCCAAAGTAGAAATTGCCCTGGTTGAGGGTAAAAAGAAGTACGACAAACGCGAAACCCTCAAGCGCCAAGACATCCAAAGAGACATCGACCGCACTCTCAGAGGGAAAGAAGATGCTCGGACAAGAAAATAGAAATTCAGAAACAGCCAACACGAAATAAACTTAAAAATTAAAATGAGAGGTTGGTATGTATTATTTTGGGTGTGTTTCATTTTTCAAAATTCTAACTTCTAGCCTCAATCCGCTTGAAGCTTCCTCACTTTTTTGCTATAATTCCTTCGTAATTTATTCGGATACCGGTCTTCAGCTTATTCCTTATAAATTAACTCTTCCTTGGATTCTTGGACTCTTGAATCTTGAATCCTTCTCGCCTCCGGCGAGCCTCGGGGATGTATTGCATCGACGGAAGATTGTTCTTTAACAACGGCAAGCCGCAGCGGTTGAGCGCTGACGTAATAAATCTCAACAAAACCATACATGCCAATGTAGCTTCTAAAGTAAAGTCTGCTACTGCGACTATCGCAGCCAGCTTGGCTTCTACTTCTCCTGCTTACGCTTACGCGTAACGAGAGTGCGCTCTTATTTCTCCCCAGTGGCGATAAGTAGCGTATCATCTTCAGCTGGGTCTTAACCTGTTATCTGATTAAGTAGCAGGGTCAGAATAGGCACATTAATCACCGCCATTCCTGTTGCTCGCTCATCAGTTGCATGTTTGGCGTTAAACCTCGATGAGCTAAGCTTGTAATCCCTTTGTTATGAATATCTCTCGGACCCCACTTCACCGTGGGCATCTCCACCACAAAAAACCCTCCCTAAAGGTGGGTTTTTTGCGTTTTGCCCCATCGGCCAAAGCCAAGCATAAACCTCACAACCTCAGCGCTACCCAGCTTTGCTGTATTATTGCAATATGACCGAACCTGGCCGCCCTTCGTTCGAAGCATCTAATTCTATAAATCGTGAGTCGGCTATTGAAGCCAGCCTCCAAGAAATAGCCTCTACGTATCAAGATTTTACGGGCTGGCCAGAAGATATACCGTCATCAGACATAGCTAAAACCCAACAGGCATTGACTCTCTATCGACTATCGGCGGACGATGTTGCCCAGATACTAGCAGATTTCTCTGAAGCAAATGCTACGTTCAATCTAACCTTGGAAGAATATGCCAGCTTATACTATTACACCCATCATGGCGGCATTGGCCTTAACGCGCAAATGCGCAGCGGGCACCTGTCAGACACAGCCCAGCACATTTCCGAAAAACTAAGTCAGGGGCTGGCCAAACTACCAGATTATAACGGTCAAGTGTATCGAGGTCTTGTAGGAATAAGCCCTGATCAGTGTAGCCAGATAGTAGATGCCTGCCGTCAAAATAAACAGATAGTCTTTAACCAGTTCGTCAGCGCCGCTAAAAGCGTAGACGCTAGCCGCGGCGGGTTGCTTCAGTTTAATATCGAATCTCTTCATGCTAAAGAAGTTAGCTTTGCAGCCAGTGAGCTGGGAGAACAGGAAGTAGTGTTCTTACCTCAAACAATTTTTATAGTAACTTCCATCAGAGTAAACCCCAATAGCGCCATTATCAACCTAACCGAAGCTTCTGAATAGACAAATCCAACTTCCAATCAAGGTATCTATCAGCGCTGTATAGTCACATGCTCGGAATCCCTAGCGCAGCAGAAATTAACTCAATGCCAGTTCTGGCCAAGCTGCGGCTCGCTTGTTTCACTACCAAACAACCACCGCAACTCTTAATGTTAAAAGGTCTAAAACCTATTGACTCTGGTCATTTTTCCATTAAAATAGCACCATTGTATCGGCACCTCAAAAAAGGAGAGCAACATGGTGCACTACAAAAGTCCCAAAACTGGCAAGCACACCACTTGGACGGATGAGGCCATTAAAATAGTCAGAAAAATAGAGAGATGGCCAGAGATAACTAAGATTTATGCCGGAGAAATAAGAACCTGCCGGCCAGCTAATAAGCCTCACAATAAAGTAAGAATAAATCCACGAGACAACATAATTCGCCTCAAGGTTCGTGGCCCTACTGATATACAGGAAGTCAGAATATACAGCTCTAATTGGGCTAAGACTTTCTCTGATATTTACAACATCATCTCTGAGCGTCGCTAATCGGCGCTCTTTTTTTTCGACATATCACAATTGGACGCTACAAAACGGCCTGTAGTGCGAGTTATAACAAGTAGAGTATCCCTCTAGCACCTCGCATAAATCAGGCCCGCTAGGCCCCTTCCAGCCCTTCACAAGGCCACTTTAGAGGTTATTAGTTATTTCCGCCAGAGGCGGACAGGAGTTACTTGGCTAGTTGGTTTGTTCGTTATTCGCTCGCGTACTTCGTAATTTGTACTACGTAATTCGGGTACAACGCACTACTCACTACTCACCCTTGTCCGTCCCGCCAGGGTCGGAACTCACCACTCACCTAGG
>CAZHWT010000012.1:20261-31817 GCA_964536215.1 uncultured Candidatus Saccharibacteria bacterium | reverse complement strand
ATCACCGGGATTGCCGTCAGACCAAAAACCCTTGTCCACCCCGCAATGGGTCGGAACTCACTGCCAACCTAGGTATCCTTGGGGTCCTAGGGGTCATGGGGAAATGGTGCATTGGGTGTATTGGGGATATTGGGTAGATTGGTAACAGTGGCTCAGTTCATTCGTAGCATTCGGGTTTCGTAGTATTCGCATATACATTCGTAATTCGGCTGTTACCCAATTCGTATATTCGCATATTTGCAGCACCTGTCCGACCCGACAGGGGCGGATTCGCATTGCCATTCGTAATTCGGATGTTACCTATTCGTAATTCGCATCATTCGTATCCGTAATTAGCATAACTACAAACTAAAAACTATAAACTTATTCGTACTCTACCGCTCCGCCACCACCGTCGCTTTAGCCGCAAAGTCACCACAACTATTCTTACTCACGCTACACTTCCACAAATAATCCTCATGAGTGCCATCCGCTACTTTTCGCTGCTCATCAAACACATACGTATCATTATCTAACCAAATCGCCACCCGACCATTCGAATCAGCCTGTTTCAACGCCTCCGCCTGTCCGCTAGCTCGATTATACGTAAAAAACTTCATCAACCCAGAAGCCTGGGTTTGACCATACATAACAGTAGCAAAATCAGGCGACACGCTGAGCTCCTCAAACTCGCGAGTAGACCCTTTAGAGGTGATTTCTTTTATTTGGCCATTACTCGTGTCTAGCTCAACCACCTGACTCGTATCAGTATCACCAGAAATATAAATCACTCGTCCTGTCGAATTAATAAAATACGTCGGAGCATAAGCAGATCTACTAAATTCAGTTTTAAATAACTCGCTAGCAATCCCCGAGGTGTCAACCTTATACAATTTGTTCACTTTTTCATACACAGGTTGATCGCCGACAGAAGAAACGAGCATATCACTTCCAGAAATATTACCAACTGGTGCAACACCACTCTTTGCCGAAGTAGCATAGTAATCAACACTTGCTCCATCATTAGTGGTCACCTTCGCGATCGCCCGGCTACAGTCCATATTTACCCACATAAGCTGAATTCCAAGTTCCGGCCCTACATCAGACGTGCCCCCATTTGCAGGACGTTCAAACAACGTTGGGTCAAAGGATGTGATTTGTGATACTTGCGTCCCATCAATCGCCATTCGGAACACATTACTATCTTTCACATAAAAAGCACACTTCCGACTATCGCCCACCATAGCTCCGCCAGCCAAATCTGCCATCAACCTCTCATCTTTACCTTCATAGTTAACCGAATAAATCGCGTCACTACGCTTAATCAACACTCTCGGCTCCACCGTAGTCAGGTTTAATGGACTCAATAATCCAGCATTCGGCGTAGCCGTCACGCTTGGCGTCGGCGTAGCTGAGGCCGCTACCGTTGGGGCTGGTGTTGGAGTAGGGGAGACCTCTAGGCTCAACACCGCCTTCCCACCCAGCCAAAAGTACCAACTAGCTGTAACCGCTGCTAAAAGCAATAGCACCGTAATTCCCCCGCCAATCCACCAAACCTTCTTCGATTTCCAAAATGACGAGCCTCCATTAGAACCATTAGAAGCCTCGGAAACAGCCGCACCACCTTGGGCATCCGGCGCCACCGCCCCCACAAAACTACTCGACACTTGCCCCTGTTCAGCAGACACTTGATCAGTCACTACCGCATCCACAGGCTCGACTGGCGGAATAGTCGACCGCTCATCCACCCCAGCCGTAATCGACTCAAACGTCGGCTCGCTCACCGCCTGTCCAGCCGGATCAGTCGGAGCGGCAATCTCTTCAGATTGTCCAGTCGCAGAAGTATTCGCCTCCACAACCGGTTGGTATGCATCATTCTCGGCCACACCTCCAGCCTAATCAACCAACCAATCAATGTCAATCAGTAAATAGCAACTCATTCACTACCCCCGCGCCCAACCCACCGGGTTCGCCGTAGAACAAACTATTGGTCGGCAACAAACTTCACTTCCTCAGCCACTCCGTCAAACCGCTCAACCTACCATATAACCAAAAAAAGGCGAGCCTCGCCAGCTCGCCTTTCGACACTTGTTACTCTGTTACTCGTACATTAAGCTTGCAACTTTTTCCCTACCGCCACCACCTGCTCAAACAATCGATGCGAATAACCCCACTCGTTGTCATACCAGGCCACTACTTTGACCAAATCGCCATCCACCACTTTGGTCAGGCCCAAGTCTACAATCGCTGAATGCGTATTGCCCACAATATCGCTGGACACAATCGGATCTTCTGTCACCGTCAAAATACCTCGCCAACGAGCCTGCTTGGCCGCAGTTTTAAACACCTCATTAACTTCTTCAACCGACGTCTTGCGCGACACCAGCATGGTAAAGTCTGACAAAGATCCTACAATCGTCGGTACCCGCACCGACAACCCATCAAACAATCCCGCCAACTCTGGGATAGCCTGCGTCGTAGCAATGGCTGCTCCGGTCGTCGTCGGCACAATATTCTCGGCTGCCGCTCGAGCTTCACGCAAATCTTTATTGGGCCCATCCTGGATCAACTGGCTAGCCGTATACGAGTGAATGGTCGTCATTAGAGCCTTCAACACCCCAAATTTATTGTGCATCACCGCTGCCACTGGTGTAATGCAGTTAGTCGTACAAGAAGCATTGTTAATCAGCTCGGCCTTACCGTCATACTCATTAACCCCCAATACGTAAGTTGGTACGTTACCACCCTTCGCCGGCGCCGACAGTACTACTCGACGCGCCCCCGCCGTAATATGCTGCTGCATCCCTTCCTCATTAGTGAAACGTCCCGTCGACTCAATCACCACATCAATATCCAACTCTTTCCATGGCAATAGGGACGGGTCCTTCTCTGCCACCACCCGAATTTTTTTACCATCCACAATCACATTGGATTCGTCATAGCCAATTTCTTTAGGGTACACACCATAAGCGGTATCATATTTTAATAAATGAGCTAAGGTTTTAGTGTCGGTCAAATCGTTAACCGCTACAAATTCAACACCAGGATGATCAATCCCGGCTTTCAAAACATTCCGGCCAATCCGGCCAAAACCATTAATGGCAACTCGTATAGACATTAGGCAGCCTCCTTACAAGGGTTATCAAATTATCAGTCTATTCGTTACCATTGTAAGCCTTTCAAGCAAATAAGAACAGGCAAGGTAATAAATAATAAATCCTAAGCTACTAACCTCAAAATCAAATGTCGACCCATAGAACTGATCGTATACAACTTTATATTCGTCTTAGTGATAGACGTTTGGCGCCTCAGGTCATGCTGGCCTGTCTGAGAATCTGAAGCCTGATTCTCAGAATTCCAATGCCCTTGCCGCAGGCGCATTTACAGCCTTGTCATAAAAACACGACTAGCTCGACGTAGTGGTATTGCTGCCTCCCGGCCGAAACCTCATCTAGGAGGCAAATCAGCATTCCAATACCGATGTCGAGCTAATCGCGACGATCTATACAATTGGTCAATGTTCACAAATACGTTTCCTCACATATCTCTCTCATCTAACAATAGCGGCAACTCTCTAGCCAAACCGGTCCATTATTCAGCTACAAGCTAGCCCATCATTGGATCGAAAAGCACCTATGCCGTCATTCTCCTTCTCTCCCGGCCAAAACCATCAAGGGGAAAGAACTATCGCCGCCTCCTCAAATGATCGTCTACTTTTCAACCGCTCTCTCGCTAACACTACCAGGAACCGGCATCCCCTAGTTACTAGTAATGTTGTATGTATAGATTACAATTACACTAGCACAATGTCAAACAACAGGTATCAGGAGTAAATTATCGTAACGTATCAGAACGAGTAAAGATTTTAGCTATCATAACAATTAATGGATGACCCTCGCAGTAACCGCGAGGGTCATCCATTAATTTCCAATATTCGCCACCCCGCCTACTTGCCTACTTGCCTACTTGCCTACTTGCCTACTTGCCTACTTGCCTACTAAAAGATTATGCCAAATGAGGCATAATCTTTTGCACCACCGCCTCCTTTGGCATAGCCCCCACCAATTGCTCCACTGGCTCACCACCCTTAAACAAAATCATAGTCGGAATGCTCATCACATTAAACCGGCCAGACGATTCTGTATTCGCATCCACATCCAGCTTAGCAATTGTCAGCTGATCTTTCATCTCCTCTGACATTTGTTCCAAAATCGGCTCCATCATTCGGCATGGCCCACACCACTCTGCCCAAAAATCCACCAGCACTGGCTTATCAGCCTTCAATACATCCTGCTCAAACGTTGCATCTGTCACTGCTATAGTCGCCATATATCCTCCTTAGTGTAATAAGCCCAGCCATTATGCCCGACCCACCTAAACCTGTCAAACAAAACCCTAGACCAATATTTTGCTAATGCATTTATTCGTTATTTGTTATTCGTTCATTCGTTATTCGAATAACTACCCACCACTCACTACTCACTACTTACAAAACGCCTAGGTATCCTAGGGCTCCTAGGGGTCATGGGGAAAAGGTGTATTGGGTATATTGGGTATATTAGGCATATTGGAACCGTGTCATTCGCATATTCGCATATTTGCAGCATTCGCATTGCCATTCGTAATTCGGATGTTACCCCCAATTCGTATCCCTATTTCTTCTCCATCCGCACCAGCTCATGCCGCCCTTCATGCTCAAAGGTCACCAACTTGCGCCGCAACTTACCCCACCGCTTATCCTCCCACTCACACAACATGCCCGTACGGCCGTCCGCCGCTGCCGCTCGCTGCCGAGCCACCAACTTAGCATGAGACAAATCCATCAACTGCTCCCGCAAATTAACCAGCATGTCGTCTCGTGAGCCGCTAAACTTCACTTTCCGGTTCACCGCCCAGATTAAGACTACCGAAACTAAGTACAACACGATAATTGGCACCGCCATAATCGCCTGATTCATCGGATCGGGAGTTGGCGTCAAAATAGCCGCTGCCACAAAACTAATCAAAATTACCCAGCGCACCTGCTTGAGCAACGTTCGGGGTGGCAACGGCGTAAGGCTATTAATGACCAGTAATAGCAGTGGCAATTGAAATAATAGGGCAAAGCCGGCCAAATACAACGTCACAAACGACATGTACGTATCAGTCGTAATCAGCGCTTGCACTTGATCAGTTGAAAACTCTTTCAAAAAGTGCAACGAGGCCGGCAAACTAACAAAATACGCAAAACTAATCCCGGCCGCCACTAGTACACAGGAGGCCGCCAAAATAGTCCCCACAAACCGACCAGATTGCCGGGGCAAAGCCGGTCCCACAAATCGCAATAAATGGAAAATAAACACCGGGATAGTGACGACCACGCCGAATCCCAAACAAATCTGAATTATTAAACTAAACCCACCCCCAGGCGAGGTATAGTACAACTTCTCCGCCAATGGCGAGACCAGAATCTGCAATAGTGTTGCCTGCCACCAATACCCCAAAGCGCTGCCAATAATCAACGCCAAAACACACCAGCCCAACCTGGTGCGTAATTCATCGATATGTTCCGCCAAAGGCCGTCGTTGCTGGCGAGCCATGCCTCACCGCCTTATGACTTTTTAGTCTTCTTGCTGGAGGTCGTATCGTCCCCTAAGCCACCCCGAATTTCCCGCAACGAATCGCCAATGCTGCGCGATAATTCCGGCAACTTTTTACCGCCAAATAATAGCAGCAGGATAACTAAAATAATTATTAATTCTGGTGCACCTAAGCCAAACATATAAACACCTTTCGTATACTCTCAATACTGACCCGAATGGTCATAAAAGTCAAGCTACACTAGCGGGCAATGTTGTTAGTATCAACATTAGTACTGCCAACCAGCGCCTCGGCTATCTCCACGCTGCTGACAAACGAATATCGATCACCGTCAAGCTATCGCGGGTCGTCAAACTGACAATTGCATTATTCTGTATGCAGATCTTAATAGTAAAATGAAACTATCGCGCTCGAACCACCAAACCAGCTACATCTCAGCCCACCAGGATACTGCTTGAGAGGTCCCGGACGATCCGTCTGCCTTCTTAATCGCGATCGTCAAAGCTGTGGCTCCCAGCGTAGTAATGGTGACAATCTCTCCAGCCACGCTACCGGTGACCCCAGCCTTTGTTGGTGTACCTGCCAGCTGGTGGTTTATCAGGCCTCCATCGGTCCGACCTCCAGTCCGCCCACTCGTACGAGTTACGTAGCCGACATTATCCCTAAATGACAACGCCAACGCATCCGCCCCGCTAATAATCGAACCATTGTCCTCGCTCACCCGCAAGATATTATCGTGCACTCTGCCGTTAACAATAGTCACATTTGCGTGCGACTGGATTGGAGGGCCTTGAATCGCCTCGCCAACATCACCAATCGTATTTCTAGCTATCAGTAGGTCAGTAATCGTTCCGACCGCTACCCCACCCAGTTGGATACCAGCTCCCCAAGGCGAATCATCGGTAGCGTTACCAGCAATAAAATTATCAATAATCTGCATTCCCGTGATGGTCGTTGAAGCCACCTGTCCGGTCAAGACCATGCCGTTATATAAGTTACCTCGAATAAAACAATTTTGTACGGTAATATTTCGATTAGTCCCCTGCACAACATTCAAGCCTGAGCCATTAGTCGTCACGGTGTCGCCATTCCCTTCCATTGTGCAGCCGTCAAAGATCACGTCAACTCCATTAACAATCTGCACGCCGTCACTAACATTGTTATCTATCCAGCAATCCCTAAAGCTAATACCATGCTGGATAGCCTGCCCACCAGCAATCAGGGATATGCGCACCCCTTGGTTATCATTACCAGTAAAGCGGCACCGAGTAAAATGAATATCGCGACACGTTTGATCATTTGCATCCGGCTCAATATCAATGCCACATGCCGGCAACGTACCGATTGTATCTGCAAAGAGCGAGTCGCTAACATACAAACCATCCGCCGACCCAACACTCATTCCTTGTCGATAGTTATCGTGGCAATAAACATGTTCAATGACTACGTTGACTGGCGGGATAGTTCCATCCGTGTTGTGGTGGCCAATATAAATGCCATCCCCTTTGGCGTTATAGCCCACTACATCGCGCAATAAGATATTAGATCCGCCCAGAATAGAGATCGCATGTCGAAACTCTGTATCGGACGGAAACCCTTCCTGGTAACCATTGACCGTTAGACCAATAATTTTCACATTGTCTGCGTGCTGAATTCGGAAAAGTTGATCCCAATCGTTAACCCCAACCACGGCCGGCATGTTGTGTACCAGCGTCGCCCCATAAGCATAGAGGGTTGTGTTACTTTTTGGCCAGATAACATCCTCACAGCGGTAGGTTCCTGGCTCCAGCATACCGGGACGTCCGGAAGTACTAAGATCCAGCAAGAAATTGTTCAGTGCCGTTGAGACGTCAACTGTCCCGGTCGTATCCAGGCCATAGTCTGAGGACATAATAAAAGGACTGGCGCCACCAGTCGCGGCAATGGTAATACTATCCCCCGCATCATTTGGCGTAATGGTTATATTGGAACCAGCCGTCAAGGCAGACCCCATCGTATCCCGAACTGTTTCGGCAAAATCGCTTATAGTCGATGAAGCTTGAGTGCCAGTGTGGTTGGCTCTGGCCAATAAGGTCGCATCCGGGCTATTAGCTGTCGCGCCTACAGCAATACCATTCAACTTTGTTTCACCGGCAGTTGTAAACGATGCCGTCGTCGCCGCCAGCACTCCAGAATTGGCGTGCGTATGTCGAGCCGCAGTATTAGAGGATATATCGCTTAGCTGGCTAGCAGAAGCAAATTTGTTAGTTGTGCTGGTATCATCAATATCGTCCGCATCAAGTACTACAGCACCCGTCTGAGTATTAACTGAATCCACACCGCCACCACTCGCGCTAAGCGTCAAAGTATTTGCGGTGTCATCGTATAACTTAGTCACCCCACTCCCCGCCACAATCAATGTATTGACCCTGTCATCCACCGCTTCGCTAAAGTCGGTTACGTTAGCAGCTGTATGCGTATGTGAGCTAGCGGCCTTACCAGCCAAGTCCGTCGAAATCTTATTAGCGCTCCATAAATCTGTTGCTGCCGTCCCGGAATCGTTAATTGAACGGTGAATAGTAGCGTCACCCGTGTGATCACTCAATTCCGCATCGGTCGCTAAGCCAGCATAAGAGTGAACATGATCAGCACGCGCTGCTTCAGTTGCCACACCAGCTGAGGCTGAGGCTGCCAAATTAAGAGCTGCTTGGTCTGAAAATGCCACACTGCCGCTGGCTAACTCTGCTGCTACTTCAGAAATGGCCGCTTGTACATCCGTAGCCGAAATTGATCCTGTTGGAGAAAAAGCAATCGCCGAAGCTAAATGAGCCCCGGCGGTATTGGTAATATGAGCCTCGAGTGCCGACTGGTCTGCTTTGGTAGCCAGAGAAGCTGACGGCTTTAAAGAGCCATCATCGGCATGTTCCACCCGCAGAAACTCGTTCAATAGAGCTCCCCACGTACCGTCATCTCCACCAGGTATTGGCAGTCGAGTATGTGACATAATTGCTAATAATAGTGCAACTAGCTACTAAACTACGCTTAAACAAACAAACATGCAAGTACCCGAAATTAGCCTAACTCAAAAGTCCGAGTGCTTGAAGCTTTGCTTCCAACTCATCTATCCGAGTCCGCAAATTAGTAATCACCATATCAGTGGTCGCATCACCCGAATTAACCGCACTAGCATCACTGGTGGTTAACGCCGTCGGTTTGGTCACTGGCGTAGACCCAAAAAACCCTACCGTCGAACCATCATGGTTCAGACTTCCGGCAATCTTAGTTCCATCCTCGCTCAAGGTCACCGCTTCTACTTTTGCCCCACTACCGTACGCATACAAAGCCAAATCTACGTTATTGGCATAAGGCCCCATCTTGCGCATGCCAACACCGGCCAACTTATCGTTCGGATTCTCAGGAGAAAATGTACCCATCACCTGTATCTCCGAAGCCTGATTCTCCGATCCACTATCTCGGTGAGATAGGGTCAATAATCGCTCCACCGATTCTACGTCGGCCGCTCCACCAATCAACTGCATTTCACCCTGCAATCCGCCCGTCGATAACACCGGCACTCCAGACACATCCCCAGTCAGATTATGATAAAACCCAACATAGCTGCCATCGGCCCCCGCCACCACGTTATAGCTAGACGTCGTTGACCCCGTCAAATCGTTCAGCGCCACCACCACATTTTCATAGCCATATCCCGAACTAGCCCCGTCCAAATATGTCTGCACGGCAATATTGCAATTGTTTAGCTGATTAAACGCCACCAAGGCACGACTCAGCTTAACCCCATCGGTCCCAAACACCAGCCCTACCCCTTGCGCCCCATTACTCACCCGGTTGTGCGTAATGCGCACATCAGTCAAATTAGCATTCACCCACATCAAAATACCCGCTGCAGCCGTCGTATCGACATCATTGCCTACCACTTCAATCCGGTTTCCAGACAAGGCAATCCCCTCACCCAGACAATTACGGATATGGTTATTCTCCACCACCCCGTCCGCCACCAAGTCTAATCCCACCCCCACATGACAGGTGTCAATTACGTTATTCTGCACCCAGACCTTATTGTGAACCGTTCCGCCATCATGCGCCTGTACCGCGCCATGGCCCCACACATCTGACTTTTGGCAATCCGTAAACACATTATCCCGCACCCAAATACGAGCATTAACCCTACCTTCGCCCGTCGTCTCGTTCATCCGCACCCCAGAACCACCCAGTGTCGTAAACGTACATCGCTCAACCACAACATCCTGCCCATTCTGCATTCCCACTCCGACGCAGTGCAGCGCCATAAATTGGCAGGCCACAATTGAAATTCGGCTACTATCTGTAACTCCCACCGCTGCATCACCATTCAAACCGCCCGAAACATAATCTCCCACCAGCTGCAACCCTTCCAGTTTTACATCGGTCGCGGAATTAATAACCACCATATCCGACGTCGTCCCAGTCCGCTTAAGCGTCGCCTCATCACCCTTCAAAGTTGTACTGCTGGAAACAGTAACCGTCCCAGTCAAAACATAAGCCACTGCAGGTTTTGGGAAATACACCGTCCTGCCTGCCGCCGCCGTAATAGCCGACTGAATAGCCGAAGTATCATCAGTCGAACCATCGCCAGTCGCTCCAAAATCTTTTACATTAATAACCGTATCGGCTCGGTTAGCAAACGCACTCCCACTATATGCCAACACCTGACCCGCCGCTGGCGTCGTCACCGCCACATCGCTCAACTCGTCCAAAGAACTCGCCCCGCCACCAGAAGCCGCCAACGTCAGCGTATTGGCCCCATCATCGTAGGTCTTGGAAATCCCAGCACCCGCCACAATCACTGTGTTCAACCGATCGTCGACCGCCTCAGCAAAATCAGAAATGGTCGAGGCAGCCTGAGACCCAGTGTGATTGGCTCTATTTTTCAAATTAACGTCCGTGTCGTTAGCCGTAGCTCCCGTCGCAATCCCAGCCAACTTGACCTGGTCCGCTGCCGTCATTACTCCAGCATTAGACCCATCCGCCGCCACAATAGTCGCATCTGTCCCCGTATCTGACGTAACCACTACAGTAGTAGCCGTACGATTAACCGCCAGATTAGCTTCACCGCCCCCTCCCGCGGTTGCCGCAATAGTAATCGTGTCAGCGTCGTCATCCGGAGTGATAGTCACATTATCTCCAGCCTGCAAAGCTGACCCAATCGCGTCCCGCACTGCCTCAGCAAAATCTGTGACAGCTGCCGAAGTGTGAGTATGAGAGGTGCCCGCCTTCCCCGCTAACTCAGTCGAAATTTTACTGGCACTCCACAAATCCGTAGCACCAGTGCCGGCATCGTTAATCGACCGGTGAATCGTGGCGTTTCCGGTATGAGTGCTCAACTCAGCGTCCGTTGCCAGCCCATCATAAGAGTGCACATGATCTGCCCGAGCCACATCCGCCGAAGACCCGGCGCTCGCCGTAGCCGCCAAATCAGCCGGATCTGAGTCAGATAAACTTACCCCACCGCCGCCACCAGCCTCAGTCGCCACCTCCTCAATAGCTGCCTGCACAGTAGTCGCCGATACTGAACCGGTGGGGGAGAACGAGATAGCTGATGCCGCATGCGCTCCGCTGGTGTCGTCAATATGCGCATCCAATGCCGCCTTATCCGCTTTACTGCCCAGAGCCTCAGTCTTTAACTTCCCATCCGCCTCATGCGACACCTCCAGGAATTCATTTAAAATACTCCCCCAGCTCCCCTCATCCCCGCCCGGCTGCGGTAATCGCGTTGTGGCCATACAAAATCCTCCCGGCTATATGTCTAATAGTACTTTCTATACTACCAACCCCCACCCAACCAAGCAACCTCACTACTCCGATCTACCCACAGCCGCGAGGTGGCAAGGGTGGGTTGCAGGCGTGTCATTCTGGCAGGGGATAGAATCTTTTGCAGTTTGCGGTTTGCGGTTAGAAGGGTGAAGGTTGAAGGGAGAAGGGTGTAGAATGTCATAGCGGTTAGCGGTTAGCGGTTAG
>CAZHWT010000012.1:1536-20161 GCA_964536215.1 uncultured Candidatus Saccharibacteria bacterium | reverse complement strand
AAGGTTGAAGGGAGAAGGGTGTAGAATGTCATAGCGGTTAGCGGTTAGCGGTTAGCGATTAGCGGTTAGAAGGGTGAAGGTTGAAGGGTGAAGGACTCTGTTTGTTGTCATTCTCAACTTGATTGAGAATCCCCTACGAGGTTATTGGTTATTAGTTATTGGTTACTTGGTTACTTAGTTACTTGGACAAGTTACAATTTACGATATACGATTAACGATTAACAATTAACCTTCACCCCATCCTTCAGCGCTTTTACAGAGATAAATTGGTCTATGTACGTACACGTATATGTACACATGTACGTACCAACCTCACCTTACCTCCGTAAAATCACTTCAATCATCCCCCAAAACCACCCACCAAAAAAAAGATTCCCGATCAAGCCGGGAATGACACTTTAGTAACTTCAACCCCGATCCATTCGGGATCAACCTTCACCCTTCAACCTAGAACCTAGAACCTAGCCCAGATCCTATCACTCACTCCAGAACAACACCCCCGAAACTCGCAACTCATTATTCAAAACTCTCACTAGCCGCCTCGTTAGCCTACTTATTCCCACCATACACACTACTACCGTAACCGCTGGAAACAGACTTGGACTTAAGAGGTGCTGTCAACATTTTTAACAATCCAGACACACCAACCACTGCCAACACCGTTGCTCCCGCATAAGCCAAAAACTCCTTGCGATCCATTTCTGTGTCTAACAATTCGCTAAGTTCCGATGATAACATCATAAGCAGCCTCCTTTAGAGGGGTATACTCACCATGCTAGTAGCCCAACGCTTGGCTGTCAAGCCTCATTTCTGCCAACGGTCAACCAATTCTCAATCCAATTCTTATTAAAATTCTAATTCCAATACTTGCTTGCCTGCCAAACCCAAAAGTGATAGCCTAAAGCCATGCCCAAGCTCCTCACTGCCTTAACTGGCACCATCACCCTACTCGCTACTCCTGTCACCGCCTTTGCTCAAGCCTATGGCGAAGGTGCTTTTGGCACCAGCATCTATAACGGGGCCGCCAACACCTCAACTCCCAGCAACACCATCACCACCCCTCTTGGCAATCTCCCCGTCACCGGCCAAACCATCGCCATCGCTGGCTTTATTGGCCTCATCCTCATCGCCGCCGGCCTAGTCATTTTTGCCCGCCGCCGTCATTCCGCTTCCGCATAATTTCTAAAAAAGAAACGCGCGCTCAAAACAACACTGTTTCGGCGCGCGTATAATAACAATTCATCGCTCGGCTAACATCCGAGCTTGGCCAGACAACCAAGCCCCCATTCTCAAAATGACTGATCTGGACTCAGGCTGCAGTGCAGCTAGCCAAAAAGGCACAAAGCTCCATATCACCTCATCCTCCTCCAGTGAATACTGTCGACAATAACGACGCAGCTGCCCGCATAAGCAGTAAAATGCCCTAACCATCGACACTCGTCCATCTGGCAATGCTGCTGCTCGCAAATCCTGTTCAAACCCTTCAAAAAAGGGTCGCAGCCATTCGCCAGCAAATCCATAGGTTGCCGCCGGATCGCCAATAGCCTCAGCTGTAGCCAAGCGGAGTCGCTCAGGCAAATCTTCCGGAACGGCAAAATCAGGCAGAGCGCCTAAGGCTTGCGAAATAGCCGCCGGTCGAGTTTGACCCAACCTCGAAACATCCGCCCCTCTCCAAGCATCAAGACCCACCCAAGTCTCGAGTCGCCGACCAATCCACTGGCGCAAAAACTGCACCAGCCGAAACCCGCTCATCGAGGCTGATTCCTCGACTCCAACAACATGCAACATGTCTCACTCCTTTTGTTGCACAATTCACCAACTCGACATAGAGTCTGCAGACCTATAGCATACTCCAATATCAATCGAAACGCAATCTCAGTTCGCCTTTTGTTCGCCTAATTGTTTACCCGTCATGATATGATGGATAAGCACGTAGCACATAGCGGATAGTTCAAAGCCTAATGCTACTCACTACTCACCATCCACCATTCACTAACATGCCCCATCTTCTTGATTCACTCAACCCTATTCAACAAGACGCCGTCCGCCACACCGACGGCCCCACCCTTATCCTGGCCGGCGCCGGCTCCGGCAAAACCCGGGTCCTGACTCACAAAATCGCCTATCTCATAGACCAAGGCATTGACCCCACCAACATCCTAGCCGTCACCTTTACTAATAAAGCCGCCGGAGAAATGAAAGAGCGACTGCAACAGTTGTTACAGCGTCCAGACAGCCTGTCCGCCTCTGGCGGATCCAGCGTCCACCCCGATCAAATCGGGGTCCAGCGTCCAGATGTGCCATCGCCGCAGGGAAGCTCACCCGCAGGCCACCCCGCAGCAGCAACGCTACGAGAGCCTGGCCTCCTCCCGGCAGAAGTGTCCGAGGACGAGCGCCCCGAGACCCCAGATTCTTCGCAAAGCTCAAAACTCGAAACTCGAAACTCGAAACTCTCGCCTACTGCTCCGCCGTGGACTGGCACCTTCCATTCTATCTGCGCCAAAATCCTCCGCCGACACATCCACCACCTCGGCTACTCCAACAGCTTTGTCATCTACGACACCGGCGACCAAACCGACGTCATAAAGCAAGCCATGGACCAGCTGCGCATCAAAGCCAAAGAGGATAAGGTTAATCCTAACGCCGTCCGGGCCACTATCTCCTCAGCCAAAAACGAACTCATCGGCCCTACCGACTACAAGCGCTTTGCCAACGGCTACTTCCAAGACAAAGTCGCCGACATTTATCCTATCTACCAGCAAAAACTTCGCGACAACAACGCCTTGGACTTTGATGACCTACTCATCAAAACCATTGACCTGTTCACCGACATGCCCGACATCCTCAACCAGTATGCCAATCAGTTTGAATATATTTTTATCGACGAATACCAGGATACTAACAGAGCTCAATACGTCCTCATCAAAATGCTGGCCGCCGCTCACCGCAACTTAACCGTAGTAGGGGACATGTCGCAATCAATTTACTCCTTCCGCGGCGCCACCATCGCCAACATTCTCAACTTTGAAAAAGACTACCCTGACGCCAAAGTCTTTCACCTCGAACAAAACTACCGCTCCACTCAAAACATTCTCACCGCCGCCACCCACGTCATCATGCCCAACCAAAAGTCCCACACCATCCTCAAACTCTGGACTGAAAACGGCATCGGCGACCCCATCATTCAATATCAGGCCTTAGACGAACAAGACGAAGCCAACTATGTAGCCCGTAGAATTAAAGAGCTGACTCTAGGCAGCCAGGCAGCCAGGCAGCCAGGCAGCAATCAAATAAAGGACACTAACCCCTCGCAACCTGACCAAGATTCTAAAACCTTCAACCTTCAACCTTCAACCTCAACACAGCTACATCTAAAGGATGTAGCTGTGTTGTACCGCACCAACGCCCAAAGCCGTGTCCTAGAAGAAGCCCTCATGCGCGCCGGCATCCCGTATCGCCTGGTCGGCGGCACTCGCTTTTACGACCGCAAAGAAATCAAAGACGTGTTAGCCTACCTACGCCTCTGCGTTAACCCCACCGACTCTGTCGCTTTTGCCCGCGTCGCCAACGTCCCTGCCCGCGGCATCGGCCCGGCTACTCTCATCAATGGCGGTCCAAAACTCGACGCCTTCAAGCGCGACCTGGAAATCTATCAAAAAGCCGCCCAAGAAATGAACGTCCTGGAGCTACTCGATTTTATTCTCCAGCACACCAAATATCACCAATACCTCAACGACGGCACCGACGAAGGCGAAGCCCGCTGGGAAAACGTCCAAGAACTACGTACCGTCGCCGCCGAATTCGCCACCGCTGGCCCTCAAGAATCTCTGCAAAACTTCCTAGAAAACGTCGCCCTAGTCGAATCCGAATCCCACTCTAAAACCTCTAACCTAGAACCTAGAACCTCTCAGGACGAAGTCACTCTCATGACCCTCCACGCCGCCAAAGGCCTGGAATTCTCCGTCGTTTTTATCGTCGGCATGGAAGAAGGCATTTTCCCGCACTCTCGCGCCATCCTCGACGCCAGCGAAATGCAAGAAGAGCGCCGCCTGGCTTATGTTGGCGTCACTCGTGCCAAAGAAATCCTCCACCTCGTCCACGCTCAACAGCGTGCCCTGTTTGGCAGCCGCTCCGTCAACCAAATCTCCCGTTTTATCATCGATATCCCAGAAGACATCCTCACCAGCCACAGTAGCAGGTCTCAGAGTACGGGTTTTGGGTCTCAGGACTGGACAAACTATGGCAGTTTTCATCCTTCCTCACTTTCAAAACTCGAAACTCAAACCTCGAAACTCGACCTCACTCAAGGCGACGCCGTCCTCCACTCCGTCTTCGGCCAAGGCCAAGTCCTCAACATCACCCCCGACACCATCGAAGTCGAATTCGAAGACAGCGGCCGCAAAAAACTAGACCCCACCTTCGCCCGACTCATCAAAGTCAACGGCACATAAAAAGGACCCTCCTTACGGAGAGCCTCAGCGAAGCCGATATTCAACTCATCCAGGAGCATAACCAGGCAACGTCATCGCAAATTTTTGGGAACCAGTTTGTATGTAAACCAAAATTAACGGGGAGTCGCAACGTGCAACTCCCCAGAGAACGCTCTCGCCACCGTCTCAATAAGAGACGGCGTATCTCCTTTTTGGTGCTGTCTTTTTAGGTTGGCATTGATGACAAAGCCAAGTATTACCCTTACGATACAGATTGGTCCCACCACACCGAGAACAAATCTGTCGCACGATCGGTTTTCGCCCCTTCCTCGGCATCACAACCTACCTCCGCACTACTGCATGGGCTCGAGGCGCAGAGATATTGGACATCGCCGGACGCTTATAACTACCTCGATAGGGAGATAGCCTGCTCCTGGCCGGAACCATTCTGGCATGCTTACCGTGATTTGATCTTCCTATACTTGCCGGTATCGCCGAGTCCCAACGTCTCTTGGTTGACACGTGTCCACTCCTTATAAAACCGATATCCAGCCCATGCCGGATACTCCGAGTTATAGCAGACCACGCAACCATTGTGCAACCCCACCTCAACCTGTTACCATATCCAAGAGCCCCTACCCACCAATCCATATTCCCTCACCAACCCCTTTTTTGCACAAACCCCCGCCCGTCCAGATCCGCTATTCATCCATTAACTGCTCGTTATTCGTCCATTCGCTATTCGCATAACTACCCACTACTCACTACTCACTACTTACAAAACGGCTAGGTATCCTTGGGGACCTAGGGGTCATAGGGAAAATGGTGTATTGGGTGTATTGGGTATAGTGGGTATATTGGAACCGTGTCATTCGCATATTCGCATATTTGCAGCATTCGCATTGCCATTCGTAATTCGGATGCTACCCAATTCGTATATTCGTATCTCCAGTTTGACATTCTCACTTTTTCCGCTATAATCCTATCGTCCAGCCATCTTTTGTGGCCAGACAACCGGTGTCCAAAATTAGGCATCAATCAATTCGACTAACGGTACTGCATCCAAATCCAAGCTGGGAGGTTTGGACTGCGAAGGGAGTACCATTCGGGCTAGTCCGTGCATTGGTCAAAGCATCACAACCAGTGCGCCGCTAGCCACCGCGGGTATAGCCTAATGATAGGGCGCTCTAATAATGAGATGTGGCGGTTCAAGTCCGTCTACCTGCTCCGGTTTCCAGAGCGTTGCGGGGCGCCTGGAAACCCATAGCTCCCTGGCGGCTGTGGCCCATGTCGGCCAGTCCGAACGCGCGTTGCGGGGCGCGCCTAAAGATGCAGGTGCAACTCCTGCCAGTCGCCCCGGTCTGCGACAATGGTCGTAGACCTTTCCTCCCCCCCTATGTGACGGAGACCTGCTCTGCAGGACTCCGTCACTATCACTTTCCTACTACGTTTAGTGTATAAATAGCCTATGGCTCCTCAACTCACCAATCCTTCATATATAGCTCAACTCCTCAAATCCCACCACCTCCACACCAGCAAACAATTCGGCCAAAACTTTCTCATCCACCAACCAACCTTGGACGCCATCGTCGCCACGGCGAACATTCAACCCCATGACACTGTCATCGAAGTTGGCACTGGCATTGGCACCCTCACCCAACAGCTGGCGCAACGAGCCCAACGCGTCATCGCCTTTGAAATCGACACCTCTCTCCAGCCCATCCTGGCCCAAACACTTCACGACTATCACAACATCGACCTCCGCTGGCAAAACTTTATGCAAGCAGACATCGAACAACTGCTCAACGAGGCAGCAAGGCAGCAAGGCAGTACGGCAGCGAGCAATGAAACCGAAACCATCTCGCCGCCTCGCAACCTGGCAACCTCGCCACCCTCGTACCACTTCGTCTCCAACCTACCCTACAACGCCGGCACGCATATCCTAGATGTCCTCCTCAAATTACCCAACCCACCTCAATCCATCACCGTCCTGCTCCAAAAAGAAGTGGCCCAAAAAATCGTCGCCCGTCCACCTCAGGCCACCTACCTGTCCAACTTTTTCCAAACCTATGGCCAAGCCACGCTAGTCCAGGTCATCCCGCCCACTCACTTTTTCCCCGCCCCCGCCGTCGATTCCGCCCTACTGCACGTCGAACAACATGCAGACGACAATAAAATTGTCTTCCCCTCAACCGCAAACCGCAAACCTCAAACCGCAAACCAAATCACCCCCGTCGAGCTCTCGCGCTTCCTCCACCACGGCTTCGCCAATCCCCGCAAAATGATTAACAAAGCCTTTCCAATCGACCAACTCAAACAAGCAAGCATAGATCCAAACCAACGCCCCGAAAATCTCACCTTCCAAGACTGGTTAACGCTATATTCCGTTACAAAAAATGAGAAGAAAAACAAGGGCTAAAGAACCTTCAACCTTCAACTAAGATTCTATCGTTTCGCTCCAGAACGATAAAGACAGACTGTCCCTAAAATCCCCAACAACTAGAACCTAAAACCTACAACCTGACACCTATTCACCGCTTCATCTCGTCATAATCCGCTTACGCAACTTATCCGCTGTTGTAAATAGGGGATAAGTAGGGGACAGCGGCAAGTCGTAATCACCCACAAACGACACCGCTTCGCCACCAAAGCCCTTTTTAAACAAACTAATCCCCGCCCAAGGATGTTTAGGATCGTCATCCGGTGCCCGACCCCACATATCATAACCAGCCACTCCCTCCGACCGTAAATCCTGCATCGACGCCCATTGCAACGCATAAGTGGCAAATTTTTTCGGTTCATCCCGCCGACTCCCCGCCCACAACTGATACGCCTTATCGCCCAACTTTAGCACCACATTGGCCGCCAACGGTTTATCTTCAAACGAGGCAATATACAGTCTCACCATATCCACTGGCGCCATAATCTCCCACAGTCTAGCAAAATAGCCCCACGGCCGCGGCACAAACCTACCATTATCCGCCGCCGCCAAATACAGGTTATGAAACGTTCGCAAATGCTTCTGCTCATCCAGTTTGGCATATTTATCCACCACAACTCCCTCACGAGCCGATCTACGAACCAGATTACGCGTATCCTTATCAAACGACTGAATGATCTCCAGCTCTTCCCGTCGCAAATCAACCACAAAAGTATGCTGCGACTGCACCGACTGAAAACTCCGCTTTAGCCCCAACTGCTCCAACAAGTTAGCTACTTGCGGCACTTCCGCTTCCGACACAGCTGGGCCCACTTTAATCATCAAACCCTTATGACGATTAGCATGCTCCTTGGTCCACTCCAACAAGGTCTTTAGACCTTCCGCCGCTTTTGGCCCAGCATAATCTAGCACTGGCCCTCGTGGCAGATAATACAACTGCATGCCCAGCGGCATCTTTCGAATCAGAATCTGCGCCTGAACCACCGTCTCCTCGCCGTCCTTAACCCTAACCCGCAGCGCCCGCCACATCTCACTCCGACGCACCTCACCCCACTCCCAGGTCTGCAAAATGTCACCGAAGCGATTACCAATTATCCACTTGTCCCAGCCTTCCGGCTGCCCAACTTCTTCAACAGTCATAAACGTACAGTCTATTGTAACAAACCCAAGCCAATGGGGTTATTCGTCTATTCGTTATTGGCATAACTACTCACTACCCACTACTCACCCTTGTCCGCCCCGCCAGGGTCGGAACCCACTACTCACCACTCACCTAGGTATCCTTGGGGTCCTAGGGGTCCGAGGGAAAATGGTGTATTGGGAATATTGGGTATATTGGGCATATTGGTAATAGTGGCTCAGTTCATTCGTAGCATTCGTGTTTCGTAGCATTCGCATATACATTCGTAATTCGGATGTTACCCAATTCGTAATTCGCATCATTCGCATCACAAAAAGGGCCTCAACCCCTTGGTAGACAAGGTCGAGGCCCTTATACACCGAATATACAGCATGCTTGCCCGCTTGTCAAACTATAGGCCCATAATAAACAGCCAAGCAATAAACCACTTTAAAAACATACCAATACACTTATCAACATTTTGTGGGTAAAGTTTGGGTTTTGTGGATAAAATTAGGGGTCGGCAGAATAAAACTCTCCCGACCCAATCCTCCAGTCATCCTGGAGTAAACCGCAGCAAATCAGCGTACCGACCTCCATCATAAGCACGAACGTACTCATCAAACCGTGCAGGATCAGCTCCACAATCCTGCAAGACCTGATGACCGATCGCTTTGATTTGCGCAAATGCTATTGGATCAACACGATCCACGTCACCACGAAGAGCTTCCATCAACGGAAATTTCAGTACGTCAAAGGCCCTAGCTTCAGGCGTCAAGCCTGCCATCGCTGCAACCACAATGTCACCTCCGTCATCTCACCAGCTTTTCAGCTCTCCAAATCTTCTACTCATCCTGAGTAGGGTAAAAAATCTCAGCCCGCATTCAAGCTGAAAGATGCTCCGCCCTGCTCAGAATGACTCATTATTAAGCCGCACCTAATGCAACCAAGAGCCTTAATTTACTCCGCCGCATACTACGCTTTTTAGTTCAATCTGTCCATATTCATCAAGAGGCATTAACCTACCCTAGTACGTCACAAAAAATTATATAATACTTTTAAAAGTATTATATAATAAATTAAAATCAACTCAGATAACACAAAGACGCATGCTTTCACTTTTTACTCAGCCTGTTTTTTCACAACGCCGCTTTTCAGCACCATAATTACGACCAAAACATATGTAAAGCTCAACCAACAAATGTAGGCGCCAAAGCTTGACAAAAGACCTATAACAATATATAATAGGATTATATAAAAACAAACCAGAACAGTAAAAACTGGTTGGTAATTATTTCTCCGCTCACGTCTTTCTGTCTGTCATCATCGCGCATGTCGATGATCAAGTGCGAGCTGTCGCTACTATTTGGCGCATAAGCACGACGGAAAGGAAGACCTGAGCGGGGGAATAAGCAAACGGCGAGTTCCCTGCTCGTCACCCCGATAGTGCCTATGTGCACTACCCCGCGGACACCTCGTCCGCTTTCCTTCCACCCAGACGCCCCGCACTCAGCGGGGCGCTCTTCTTTCTAGTCTTAATCCACCATCACTACCTCAAGCAAAGAGACTACCAATCCTCGTGTAGTCTGGAAGATTCTTAACGCAGCCTGCGCTGAGAGCTATCGAAGTAATCAGAATAACAGCGTTTGTCATTCTCCCTTATCTTCACCTTGATTCAGCAGCCCCACATCCTCACCCGCCTCCAACCCCTTGCTCCCCGCATGCGCTTCTTTTATCTGCCGGATGTGTAAATCCATCTGCTTGTACCGGGTGGTAGTAATTTTCTGGTAATCATCCAACGACCGCTGCAAATCCACCCCAAACTTTTCAAACTCGCCCTGAAACAGCCGGTAATCATTCAAGAACAAATTCAACTTCTTCAGCACCTCCGCCATACTTGACTCAAATACAAAATGCTTATGTGCCTCCAGCACCGTCCGCACAATGGCCAACAAATTATACGGCGAAGCCATAATCACCTTCTTAGTCATAGCCTCATCCACTAAATCCGGATACATCCGGTTAATATGGTCAAACACCACCTCGCTTGGCACAAACATTACCGCAAAGTCCATCGTCCCATCTTCGGTCGAAATATACCCCTTACCCGACACCTCGCTAATTTTAGCCTTCACATCGACTGCAAACGCCTTAGCCAAGCGCGCCTTTTCTGCGTTATCCTCCGCCTGCGTCATCAACTGCAAATTAGCAAACGGGAACTTAGCATCAATACAGACAATCTGATCATTGGGCAGTTTAATCACAAAATCCGGCCGCACCCCCGACTTTAACTGATACTGCACCATATAATGCTGCCCCTCCAAAAAACCAGCATTGTGAAAAATCTGCTCCAACTGCCGCTCACCCCAGCTACCTCGTAGTTGAGAGTTAGACAACACCCGCTTCAATTCTTCCGTCGACCCTTGCAACTCCGAAGTCAGTTTCTTATGCTCCTCAATCGACTTAGTAATCTCGCCAAACTTTAGATTCCGATCCTTCTCTAATCCTCGAATCTCCTCCTGTCGCACTTCAATATCCTTGCGCAAATCCTTAACCAGTAGCTCAATCGCTTCCTTTTTAGCCGCCATCTCCACCGACATCTCTTTTTTATCCCCTTCCAGCTTTTCCCGTGCCACCGCAATCACCGTATTCACCAGCTCGTTAGAATCCAACGATGGGGGAGAGGCCAACCGCTTATTCAGCCACCAAAACAACCCCCCAAACCCCACCACAATCAACAGTAAAATCAAAATCAATCCAAAATCCATAAACTAAAGTATACCGTATTAAAAGCACCCAGAATGGTTATTATCAGTCGTTTGACTAGTTCTTTTACCCCGATTTAATCGGGGTTTATTCGTCTATTCGCTATTCGCATAACTACTCACTACCCACTACTCACCAATCTGGTTATTGGTTATTAGTTACTTGGTTACTTAGTTAGTTGGTTTACTCGTTCGTTTGATGCTTCGTTATTCGTCTATTCGTTATTCGCATAACTACTCACCACTCACTACCCACTACTCACAAAGCACCTAGGGCTCCTAGGGGTCATGGGGAAAAGGTGTATTGGGTATATTGGGTATATTAGGCATATTGGAACCGTGTCATTCGCATATTCGCATATTTGCAGCATTCGCATTACCATTCGTAATTCGGATGTTACCCATTCGTATATTCGTAAAACCCTTGTCCGCCTCTGGCGGAATAAACCATAAACCAATTCGCACCTCCACACTACCAAACTTTACCCGAATGCACAACAAGGTAAAAAGCCCTGTTAATAGCGCCATCTCAAAAAAAAGACGCTGAAGAATATTCCTCAGCGTCAAACTAAAACGACACTCTCACCAAAAATCAGTCCGCGTTCGCCAACAAGCCCGTCTCAGAGTTCAACGAACGGCGCATATTTTGCACGTACAGGCCCACAACCAGCTCTCGCTCTGACTGCCCTTCCGGCAAGTACAACCACAGTCGGCTAAGCAACTCGCTCTCCTCTTCAAATTCAGCGTCGATCAAGTTCTGCCATCGCTCAGGAAGCTCCCGTCTCCAGCCATAGCTAGCCAAAATGTCTTCCAGATTATAGAAGTCTATGACCAACAATAGGTCTTGAAGCAGTGGATTGCTCTGCCACTCACCTTCAAAAACGCTGGCCGCGTCTTCAGTAATCCAGGTAAGAAACAGCTGACGCCACGCATAGGGAGATCGACGCTCCGTTTCGCCGGGCTTCACCGGAATGCTCAAGTAGGCGATGTAACTCGGATCCTCTTGAGCCGATGTAGCCCAGGCAATACCTATTTTGGCCAACTCTATCCCCATCCCTGGTTTTCGTCGGCTATCCTGTATTTGTCGGATAATCCGCTTGGCTTGCTTAACAGCCGTCGCGTGTAGCTCAAACAACTCCGTCTCACGCTTCGTAGGCATCTCTTCGATCCTCTCTTTGCTAAAACCAATCTCCGCCCACCCTTATAACGGAAATAACCGCATTTGTAAATAAAATAGACGTTAAGCACTAGATTCTGATACTACCTGCATTCCTAAACTGCTCACCATTAGCCCTATAAATGTGCACCTAGCGAACGCATTAGATGTACCGTATTCCTCATCCAAAACCTAGAACCCAATCCCTAAAACCTATATCATATCCCCATGCAACGTCCGCTCATATATCTTGCTATCTTCACCATTTTCTTCTGGACCCTCTGGCTAACCCTAGCCTACCTTACGACACCCATCGACCCTAAAGGCGACCCCAATCCCACTGTCATCTCCGCCTTTTTAATACTTTTCTTCGGGGCCATCACTCTCACCACTACCTTCTTCGTCAGTTTATTCAAAACCTTTCGCCCCAACCGCAAACTGCCACCGCTCCTCGTCAAAGACAGTCTCATCCAGGGCCTCATCATAGCCACCTGGACTACTGGACTGCTCATGCTACAATTACTCCGAAGCGCCAACCCACTCAACCTCATCCTATGGACCGCCATACTCCTCGCCGCTGAGTGGATCATATTTGAAAACCACAAAGGTAAATCAAACATTATCAAGCGCAGAACATAATTCGCTATTCGAATATTCGTAGATTCGGATATACATTCGTAATTCGGATGTTACCTATTTGTAATATGAAGTTCTACATTACCACCTCCATTCCTTACGCCAACGGCGACCCCCACATCGGCTTTGCCATGGAACTCATCCAAGCCGACGTCCTGGCCCGCTTTCACCGCCTTAAGCTCGATGATACCTATTTCTTAAATGGTATCGACCAAAACGGCCTCAAAAACTTTCAAACCGCCACTCAGCAAGGCATTTCCACTCTAGACTTTGTCGAAGACCGCTCAGCCATGTTCGAAAAACTTGGAGTCGAAGCCAACATCTCCAACGACGACTACATTAAGACTACCGATCAACGGCGCCACTGGCCAGCCGCCCAAAAACTCTGGCAAATCCTGGCCGACAACGGCGATATTTACAAAAAAACCTACAAAGGCCTCTATTCCGTCCGCGCCGAACGCTTTGTCACCCAAAAAGAGCTCGATGAAGACGGCGGTAAAGAGCATTCCAAAATAGAGGAGATAGAGGAGGAGAACTACTTCTTCCGCCTATCCAAATACGAAACCCAACTCCGCCAACTCATCCAATCAGACGAGCTAAACATTGTCCCCGACAGCAAAAAACTGGAGATGCTTAACTTTATCGACCAAGGCCTGGAAGACGTCTCTTTCTCCCGCTCCGCCGACAAACTCCCCTGGGGCATTCCCGTACCCGGCGACGATTCTCAGGTCATGTATGTCTGGTGCGACGCCCTAACCAACTACATCTCCGCCTTGGGTTTTGGCTCAGACAATACAGACCTATTTCAAAAATACTGGCCCGCCGACGTCCACCTTATCGGCAAAGACATCGTCCGCTTTCACGCCCTCTATTGGCCAGCCATGCTCCTTTCAGCCAACTTACCCTTACCAAAAAACATTTTTGTCCATGGCTTTATTAACGTCGAAGGACAAAAAATGTCCAAATCCCTCGGCAACGTCACTAGCCCTTTTGATTTACTAGAAAAATATGGCGTCGATCCCGTCCGCTACTACTTTCTCCGCGAAATCCCCACCACTGGCGACGGCGACTACTCCGAAACCCGCTTTAAAGACCGATTCAACGATGACCTAGCTAACGGCCTCGGCAACCTGGTCGCTCGGGTCGCCAAACTCTGTCAAAAATCCGGCCTGGAATTCCAAGCCCTGCCGCAAACGTTCGATGAGCACCCCGACTACACCCAAGCCATTAACAACTTTCAACTCAACGTAGCCTTGGAATATGTCTGGTCTCTCATTCGCATCGCTGACCAATACATCGACACCACCAAACCCTGGACTCTCGACGCCAAAGAGTTAGAACCCATCCTACGCAAGCTCGCCAACGATATTGTCACCATTGCCGCCCTTTTGGAGCCTTTCCTCCCCGCCACCGCCACCAAAATCCTCACCCAATACACCGCCAAACACATCCAATCCTCCGACCCTCTTTTCCCTCGTCTCTCTTGACTATAGGCTAGATTCGTGATATAAAATAATCCTACTGTTTTACAAGAAAGGGAGTACAACGTGGAAATCGCTGCCGGACTGACCATCGCCGCAATCCTTGCTTGCTTTGGGATAGGCGTATCCATCAAAAAAATCAGAAAAAACAGCCAGGAGCGAGATGGCCTGCTCTTGATAGCGATATGTTGCTTCGTCCTCGCCGGCGTGAGCCTAGTAAATTTGGCAGCCTACTTGTAGACTGCCACCTCTCCGGCGTCAACCTCTCAGCTGCCGTCGGAGAAATCATTTTCACCGCCCAAGATTGACACCAACACCAACACCAACACCAACACCAACTCTGACTATAGTCGAATCCGAATCCGGTCGTTCGCCAACATCAACCAGGAGAGAACACATGCCCTACGACCTGGAGCTTATTCTCACCATAGTTCTGTTCTTTCTCGGCCTGGTCCTCCTCAGCGAGCAACTGGACAAGGCTGACCAGAAACAGGCATATTCAAAAGGACTCGGCGCCTTCGCCGTCCTCATGATTATCTGCTGCCTCCCACTCATCGTCCATCTATCAATGACTCCTGCCTAATCATTCGTCAATCATCCGGCGCTAGACCTCAATCAACGCCGGATAAAACTATTGCCTCATTTCACAACCACGACAATTGATTATTTAGTTAAAAGGAGTACTATAGGATAAACTTTTTAACCCAAACAGTTGAAAGTAACTCCTCTCGCTGCTAAAAAGTAAAGGAGAGACTCATGGCCCAACTCGTACTTGTAGGGGGCCTCATGGTAATATTTGTTGGCTTGCCGCTATCGATATTCGCCATCATCTGCATTCAAGACCCTGTCGCGATATCCAAGGATGCAAAGGACTGGGGATGGGCAGCAGGAATCATTGCCATCATACTCGTTCTTGGCTATGTAATCTTCCTGTGCTGGTTACTAGGCCCCATGCCTCAGGGAACATAGTCAGCAGCCCTCCGTCGCAACAAAAGCGCGGCATGGCTGCAAATCTCATCTCTAAAACCACATAATCTACGCAGCCGTTAAAAAAGCATCAAAACATCAACGCTGGACGTTGATATCTCTGGTAACTTCAGGATAACAGGCAAGCGTGAGCAGGTACACAGCAAAACTTTCAATCAATCTATTTTGGCCTCAGCGTGGTATAATCCAGCTAATCCTGACCTACTCAGGAGGTGGCACTTTGAACATCAGATTAAAGAGAGGAGAGGTTCCATGACCTGGACTCATCTCGCACCAGCAAACCTCCTCAATCTCTACGGCTGGCTACCAGATAACGTTGCCAGCACTATTATCGTATTGATTCTGTGCGTCATTGCCGGGGGCATCCTTCATTTCGGAGGCAAGCTGCTCAATAAGTACTACTCAAAATGAGTAGTCAAGCCCGTCAGCCATAAAACCCGAGACCGCCACCGCCTCGGGTTTTTTCTGAACCAATACCTTCTTTACACACCTCCACCAAACGTAGTACACTTCGGCTCGACCAGAAAAATATCGCATCAGGGGAGAGATCATGGTCGAACTTCATGTAGCCATTGCGACCTTTATGGTCAGCTACGCTTGCGCGTTCTATTTCCTAGATAAGGCCGTATACGAACGAGGAGGCAAACTTGCCGTGGCTTGTGCCATTCCAGCTGTAGTGCTCTGCGCCTATTCACTCTTTGAGTGTTACAAAATCTCCACCCAGCTATAGCCACCACCCGCTCTGGCCGCCTACTTCCTTACAGGCGGCCTACCATCTTGACTTGCATAAAACCACACCCTCCGCCATAGTAAGCGCATGACCTTTATCGACTCCCATTCCCATCTCAACTCAGAAGAATTCAAAGAAAGTTGGCAAACCGCTGTCGCTGCAGCCAAAAACAACAATGTTTCCGTCGTTATCAACTGCGGTGGCGACCTTTCAGATTCAGAGTGGGGAACACATCAAGCCAACCAAGAGCCGATAGTTTATGCTACCGTCGGTATTCATCCTGAGGCCTTGACTGGCTCAGCCCCAAACATGACCGAAGCAACTAACAATTTACGACGTCTCATCTCAAACTCATCTAAAGTCGTCGCCATTGGCGAAATCGGCCTAGATTACACGCTCGATCCAGACCAATCTCCAAAACAGGCTCAAATCGACCTAATTACACCTCAAATTGCCCTCGCCGCCGAACTCGATTTACCCATCGTCCTGCACGTCCGCGACCACAAAGACTCAACCAACTGCTTTAACGACATGATTGCCCTGCTCAAACAATTTAAGACGTCTAATGATAGGTTTCAGGCTCTAGATTCTAGGTTCAAGTCAAACAAAAAGACAAAACCTACTCCCTATAACCTAGAACCTAGAACCTCTCATCTCTCTGGCGTCTTTCACTGTTGGACTGGCACTCCCGACCAAGTCAAACAAGCCCTTGACCTCGACTTCTTCATCTCATTCTCCGGCATTCTCACCTACAAATCCGCCGGCCACATCCTCGACGCCGCCGCCATCGTTCCCGATGACCGCATCCTCATTGAAACAGATGCCCCATTCCTCACCCCCGAACCAGCTCGCTCTAAAGAACATCCAAGCGTAAATGAGTCCAAATATGTTATACTGACAGCCGAAAAGCTAGCTCAAGTCAGAAATACGACTCTAGAACATATAGCCGATATAACCACTGAGAATGCTAAAAAGCTATTCAAATTAAAATAAGAAAGAAGTACAAAATACGAAACAAATCAAAAATAAGAACTGCAAAATAGAAGAAAAATATTCACCAAGGATAGTTTAAACTCTCGTATTTCAGATTTGTTTCGTTTTTCTAAATTTCGTATTTCGATTTTCTACGCATTGCTCGCCTACTTGCCTACACCTACCTATCTATGACCTCCTCCCCTCGCTTCCACCGCTTCCTCGAAATCCTCCCCGGAGCCTTCTCATGGACACTTATCACCCTGCCTATCTGGGGCACACTCCTCATTCCTAACGGCGTCATTTTCGTCGCCTATTTTGTCCTCCTTTTCGACATCTACTGGCTCTACAAATCAGTAACTTTGGCCGTCACAGCCATCGTTTCCCATATCAAAATCAAATCCGCCGAAGAGTTGGACTGGTTGGCTCAAGTCCAAAAACTACCCAACTGGCAAAAAGTCCACCATATTATTCTCATTCCTACCTATAAAGAGCCGTTAGAGATGCTTGAGCGCACCTTATCAAAAATGACCAAGCAAGAGTACCCTCTCGACAAAATTACCGTCGTCCTAGCCTTTGAAGAGCGCGAAAAAGAAGGTCCTGACAAAGCCAAGCACTTACAAGACCACTACGGCCACCATTTCCATCACCTCCTAGCCACCTTCCACCCAGATATTGACGGCGAGGTTAAAGGTAAATCGTCCAACGAAGCTTGGGCCGGTAAAATCGCCAAAAAACAGCTAGTCGACACCGAAGGGCTAGATATTAATTACATCACCATTACTTCTAACGATGCCGACGCGTTATTGCATCATAAGTACCTGGCTTGTCTCACCCACAAATTCCTCACCCTACCTGACGAGCTTCGCTACTACCGCTTCTTCCAGGCCACCGTCATGTTCTACAACAACATCTGGCGCGTTCCAGCTCCTGTCCGAGTTATTAACAGCATGGCTTCAGTCATCAATGCCGCTCAACAATCTAAAGCCGAACAGCTCGTCAACTTTTCCTGCTATTCCACTTCTCTCAAAATGATCGACAAAGTTGGCTACTGGGATGTTGATGTTATTCCGGAAGATTACCGCATTTTCTTTAAAAGCTTCTTCGCTTTGGATGGCAAGGTCAAAGTCGAGCCCCTCTTTTTGCCAATCTTTGCTGACGCCGCTGAGGCTGACTCCTTCTGGAGCACCATGATTAATCAGTACGAACAAATGAAACGCTGGGCCTGGGGAACTTCCGACGATGCTTACGTTATTAAACAATGGCTCAATGCCAAAACCATCCCCTGGTGGACCAAAACTGCCCGCATGATTAAGGTCATGGAGGACCACTTCCTTTGGCCAGTCAACTGGTTTATCATTACCCTCGGCGCCAACATTCCCGTCCTGCTCAATCGCCAATTCCACCAAACCGTCCTTGGTCACAACTTACCCCTTTTCTCTGGATACATCCTGACATTCTGCTTACTCTCTCTAATCATCATTCTCTACGTCGATTTTCGCCACCGCCCCACTCGCCCCGAAGACGTCTCGGTTATGCGTAAAGCGATTGACGTTGGAGAAATTATTCTTTTACCAGTCGTCGGCTTCTTCTTCCAAGCCTTGCCCGGCCTAGACGCCCACACCAGATTGATGTTTGGCAAATATCTCGAATATCGAGTTACTGAAAAAGTCTATAAAGAATAAAAAGCGTCCAGCGTCCAGTTTCAAGTTGACTAGTGTTGATACAATTCATATCAGTACCAGTCATCTTTAAAAGCCGATAGTGCCTACTTTCACTATTCAACTGGACGCTTGCCACTGGACGCTGGACGCTTTCCTATGCTCAAAGACCGTTTTATCCTTGCTTCCGCCACCATCTCACTCATCAGCCTCCAGGGTATGCTTTGGCTGCTCATTCTCAAAGCCA
>CAZHWT010000012.1:0-1436 GCA_964536215.1 uncultured Candidatus Saccharibacteria bacterium | reverse complement strand
ACCATCTCACTCATCAGCCTCCAGGGTATGCTTTGGCTGCTCATTCTCAAAGCCAAAAACCTGCCCGCCGAGGTAGCCTTCTGGTACACCCTGCCTATCGATCAAAGGCTAGCCCCTTCCACATACCTCTGGATCGTCCCCGCCATCGCTCTCGCCTGTTGCATTATCAATCTCAGTCTCAGCTGGTGGTTATATCGTAAATACCCTGCTGCCGCTCGTCTACTTGCCACCATTGCAGCTGTCGTCTGCCTACTCGCCGTCATTACCACCATCAAAACAATCCTCATCTATTCCTCTCTCTTATGACTATTCTCGGCATAGAAACGAGCTTCGACGAAACGTCGGCCGCCTTCGTCCGCGACGGCATTAACTGCGACTACCAATTCTTTTCCACGTCCATGGACAAGCATAGTAAAACCGGTGGTGTAGTCCCAGAGGTAGCCTCCAGAGAACAATCTATCTATATAATCCCCGTCCTCCAAAATGTGCTAGGACAGGCGGCAAGACACCAAGGCAGCAAGACTGATGAAATTACAAAACTATCTCAATCTAACAACCTTTCGCACCATAAACCACTCACCAACATCGATGCCATTGCCGTTACCATCGGTCCAGGACTAATCGGCTCATTATTAGTTGGCGTCGAAACAGCCAAAAGCCTTGCCTACGCCTGGAATAAGCCGCTCATACCCGTCAACCATATGCTTGGTCATATCTATGGCGCCTGGCTAACTCACGGCACCCAAATGAACGACCTATGGCCCAAACTAGCCCTCCTCGTATCCGGAGCTCACACTGAGCTAATTCTCATGGAATCGCACCACCGACTGTATAAAGTTGGCTGGACCCTCGATGATGCCGCTGGCGAAGCCTTCGACAAAGTCGCTCGCCTACTAGACCTACCCTATCCCGGCGGACCACGCCTTTCCAAACTAGCCGAGTCTGGCAACCCTCACGCCATCAAGTTCCCCCTCCCTATGCCGCAAAAGGACAACTTCAACTTTTCATTCTCTGGTCTCAAAACCGCCGTCTTAAATTACACACGCCAAAATCCTAACGCCAACAAAGCCGACATTGCCGCCAGCTTCCAACACACTGTCGTCACTTCACTCGTTCACAAAACCCTAGCCGCTGCCCAACACTTTAACGCCCAAGAAGTCATCCTAGGTGGTGGCGTCGCCGCCAACAGATTACTTCGTCAAACGCTCACCTCATCCCTGGCTCCTCTCCCCTGCAAAATCCCCGATTTTGCCTATACCACCGACAACGCCGCCGTCATCGCCGCCGCCGCTTTCTATCATCAAAATTTCGCCGACCCTCTAACTGTCCAAGCCGACCCCAGCCTAGAATTGCCCCATAGAGCAGACACATAACCTGCGGCTATCTTTGGTTATTGGTTACTTAGTTACTTAGTTACTTCGTCTACTCGTTATTCG
>CAZHWT010000011.1:0-31993 GCA_964536215.1 uncultured Candidatus Saccharibacteria bacterium | reverse complement strand
AAACGTAGTATACTATCCATAGTTAATCCAGCCAGGGCACCTACCCCGGCCAAACAAGAAGTACCTTTATAACTTCACCCCCTCAAATCCGCTTCCTCGCAAGCGGACTGGTCGATACCCACCCCGCGCCTCTTATTCCATGGTGGAATAAGAGTAAAACTAAAGCCGGTGCAGACCGGCATTCTCCAAGGAGGAGAAAAAATGAACATCGTAGAATTCTCCCAAAAGGTTGTGGAAATCGTGCTCAATGACTCGCTCCCCAGGAGCGCCTCGTCGATGGAAGAGCTGCGCGCTACTCTCGACGAGTGGCACGCGAAAAAAAGTCAGGAGGGATATTTCCCATTCCTTAACTTTTTCTGGGAAGGACTCCAGTTTTACACCCCCGAAGGTGGGGGTGTGAGAATTCGGCTCTCAGACTCCGATGACGGCGGTTTCGCCGAAATCGGGTTTGTGGGTCACGGAGATTATCGGTACTCCCCAGGTGGGGAGATCTGGTTCTCTCAAGCGGCTTCCGGCGGGGTAGCAGTCGAGCAAATCGATGCCCCGTACGGGGCAGAGGATTGGCCACAAGGCCTTATGGCCGGCAAGGCTGCCGGCCAATTTCTGAAGCGACTCGATAATCAGACGGAGGGCGCTGTTATCAGCGCTCTCCGTCAGGCGGAAAAGAAAGAGCAGGCGGACGAATATATCCGTCTGATGGAGGTGGAGGTAGCCGACAGCTAAAGCACATAGGCCCGGACACAACTCGTCCGGGCCTTTTCTCTAGCCTAATGCACACCCGCCCCACTAACCCAAATTACTAAAACCTATCACCTATAACCTAAAACCTACCCTATTTACCGCAAGTTAATTGAATAAAGATAGTATGAATCGCTCTGCTGATTAAAACTGGTCAGAATGACTAATTTAGCCCCGTTTAAGTACGTGTAGAGGGTGTCACCAATTAGCGTTCCTGCGAAGGCTTGCATTTTATTGCTACCATCCAAATCCATTAAACTCACCTTGCCCGTAGTCGCATCAGCTGAGTCTTTCTCCAGCACAATTAAATGCTGTCCATCAGCATACCAGCGCACTGCCGTAAACGTATCCAGGCTCACAGTCATGGCTTCATGGTATGTCTTGGTTTCCTTATTATAGGTAGAATAAACCCGCTTACCTTCAACCTCATCGGAATACAAAAACTTTAAGTTAGTCGGCGCCCAGACCAGCGTGTCGGCATGATCCAAAGCCAGCTGCTTACCCTCCTCATCCAGATCGGACACCAACTCCTCTAAAGACTGCTGTTTCTCATCCTGCCATCCCGTCAACAACTCATCCTTGTTCGCCGTCACATCCTGAGGCGGATGATTCTTATCCACCGCTAGCAAATAACTATTACTCGACAGGCCATTATCAAACACCGCCAAAATCTCCCGATTATTCGGCGACCAAGTCAGAGTAGCCGAAGAATAGGCCAGTACCGCCGTATCAGCCACTACCTGCACCGGCTTGCTGTTCAGATTAAACGGCTGACTACTCAGATCTAAAACCCAAATCCCCGCCGAACTGCCGCTTGGCACACCGTAAGCCAATTTTTGACCATCTGGCGACAACACCGGCCGACTAGTGGCTGCCGAAGTAATAGGGGACAAGCTAGGGTTAATTGGCACCATCAATGGCGTTAAAGTGACCACCTTACCGGCTTTTACCTGCACAGTAGACTCCCACGGCGCATACCCATCTTTTTCCACCTTGACCGCATATGTCTCCGCCGGCAAATTAGAAATATTCAAATTACTCGTCCCGCGCATTTCACCATTCAGACTCACACTAGCCCCCTGAGGGTTAGTCTCTACCGCAATAATACCGGTCCCATAGATTTGGTTAGTCGACAAATTAAACCGTTTGCCTTGAGCTAAAAAAATAACCACCAATGTCACCAAAATAAAACTGGCAAACGTTATCACTGATACAATTGTCCGTCGACTAATAGTCATCATACCCTTATCATACCACGGATATACCACGGTTTACACCAAAAAGAAGCTAAAAACTCCTCCTTTTCAACTCACTGCATCCTGCCAAGCCTGATCGTGACTGAGCCAAGCACAGAAGATGCTATAATCCTACTGCTTATGCCATTATTTTCATCGGCCAAACGATTAGCCATAGACTTGGGAACCGCCAATACCCTCATTTACTTGGAAGGTAAAGGGGTTGTCCTCAACGAACCCACCGTCGTAGCTCTCTCGGAAGATGATGAAAGCATTCTGGCAATCGGCGAAGAAGCTAAACACATGCTCGGTCGCACCCCTCAACATATCATTGCCCGCCGCCCGCTCAAGGACGGCGTTGTAGCCGACTACGACGCTGCCGAATCCTTAATCCGCTACTTCCTAACCAAAGTCATTAAACAGTACAAATTGGGCAAAGTAGACGTCCTCGTTTGCGCTCCGGTTGGCGCCACTAGTGTCGAGCGCCGCGCCATTGTAGAAGCTGCTCTTGCCGCTGGCAGTAATCACGCCTACTTAACTGACGAAGCCTTGGTTGCCGCCATAGGCGCCGGCATCCCTATCAGCAGCACCGAAGGTAACATGATTGTGGATATGGGCGGCGGCACGACAGAAATAGCCGTTATTAGCCTAGGCGGCATTGTAGCGCAGAAAACCGAGAAAAACGGTGGCACTCACACCGACGAAGCCATCACTCTTTACCTCAAACGCAAACATAACCTACTCGTCGGAGAGCAAATGGCCGAAGAAGTTAAGCTGCGCTTGGCTGCCGCCATTCCAGACAATAAAGACACCAGCATGGAAGTAAAAGGCCGTGATGCCATTAGCGGCATGCCTCAAACCATTACCGTCACTCAGCGCGACATCCACGATGCCATTAAGCCGTTATTAGACTCGATTATTGCCAGCATTAAGCAGGTCTTAGAACAAACCCCGCCAGAACTAGCCAGTGATATTATAGACAGAGGGATTGTCTTATCTGGCGGCGGCGCCTTATTACCCAAGCTAGACCGCCTGGTCTCTACCAAAACTGGCGTACCAGTCCACATTGCCGAGCAACCACTCATGTGTGTAATTCGCGGCGCCGGTAAAGTTATGGAACAATTCGACACTTTCAAGCGCTCACTAACCAAACAGTAGACTTAGGCCGCAAGGTTGCGATGTTGCAAGGCAGCAAGTCCCGAATCCTGCATGCTAACAAACGATAAACGAATAACCAAATTTCTCCGATGCCTAAAACCTATAACCTAAAATCTAAAACTTCTCTTACCATCGCCTACGACGGCTCCAAGCTCAACTGGACTCACAAAACCGGCACCGAAAACTACGCCAGCATCCTCCTGGACCACCTCTTGCAGATAGATAAGCGCAATAGCTACCAACTCTACTTATCATCTCAACTACCAGCAAATTCACCCTTTCATCAACCCAACGTCCAGCCTCAGGTTATTCCATACCGTCGACTCTGGACCCAGGCTGGCCTAGCCAAACAGGTCTGGCTTCACCAGCCGGATGTTCTGTTCATTCCCGCGCATACCATGCCCATTATTCATCGGCCTAGCCTACGCTGCGTCGTTACCATTCACGACTTGGGCTATGAGTATTTGCCTCAATATCATCAATTTCCCAACAAACTTTACCTCAACCGCACCACCGAATTTGCCGCCAAGCATGCCACGCGGCTTATCGCCGTCTCCGAATTTACCAAACAAGACCTAATCCGCAAGCTCAACGTCCCACCCGAGCGCATTGCAGTAGTCTACGAGGGCGTGGACCTACAGCAAAATCGCAGGCCAACCAAAGAGATCATCGCCAAAGCCAAAGCCAAGCATAAACTGACCAAACCATACATTCTCTTCGTTAGCACTATCCAGCCGCGTAAAAATCTTGTCCGTTTAATTGAAGCCTTTGACCAGATTAAAGACATCTACCCAGATCTAGACCTAGCTCTGGCCGGAGGCAAGGGCTGGTTGAGCGAGGATATTTACGCCGCCCCGACTCGTCTAGGGATTACCGATAGAGTCAAATTCTTGGGTTACATTGATGACGCCGACAAGCCCGCTCTATATGCCGGAGCTGAAATTAGCGCCTTTGTATCGTTATTTGAGGGCTTTGGCTTGCCCGTCCTAGAATCAATGGCCTGCGGCACAGCTGTTGTCGCCGCCAATACGTCTTCCTTGCCCGAGGTAGTAGGGGAGGCTGGCCTCCTGGTCAACCCAACCAGCGTCGAGGCTATTGCCGATGGATTGCATCAGCTCCTCAGCCGACCTCAACTGCGTCGCCAGCTCATCGAAAAAGGCTATCAGCAAGTTAAAAAATTCAGCTGGCAAACCGCTGCCGAACAAACCCTCAAAGTACTTCAGGACGCTGCAGCATGAAAACCGTTACCATCTTGGGCATACAATTAGACTCAATCACCGAAGCTCAAGCAGTCGAGCGCATCTGCCAGGCTGCCCGACAAAAACAAAAATATACCGTAGCCACCATTAACCCCGAGTTTATTATGGCTGCCCAAGCCAATTCCGACTTTAAGCACATCCTTAACCAAGCCGACTTGCGGTTACCCGATGGGGTAGGGGTAATGTGGGCCGCTAACCTACAAAAGTACTCACCACATCTACCAGGCAAGTATTTAAAAGTACTCGAAATCTGGTCTATTGCTTTTTATTACGGTCTAAAAACATTTCTATCACTAAAATTTAGGACTGCTAATTTGCCTCAACAAGTATCCGGGTCCAACCTTACTCTCAGTCTTAGCCAAGTCGCCGCCAGTCAAAATCTCAGCCTATTTCTCTTGGGCGAAAAAGAAGGCATAGCCTCACAAGCCGCCCAAGTACTACAAGAAACGTTTCCTGGACTGTCGATTGCTGGCACCTTTGCCGGCGACGGCTCTATTAATGGCGACGATCAGACCCGTCGCCAGATCAGCGCTCATCCGGCCGACATTATTCTAGTTGCCTACGGTGCACCCAAACAAGAATTCTGGATTAATCGCAACCTGCCACACCTGCCGACATCTGTGGCTATTGGCGTCGGCGGCACCTTCCGTTTCCTCTCTGGAGACATTCGTCGCGCTCCCCTATGGATACAGCGCCTAGGCTTTGAATGGCTCTTTCGCCTCGTCCTGGAGCCGTGGCGCTGGCGGCGCCAGCTAGCCCTGCCTAAATTTATCATCACCGTTACCCGTCAGCTCAGCTCACAGATTAGTTAGTGATAAATACACACTAAGTAGCTCATCTCCCCATCTTTCTAGCAGAAAAAACCGCTCAAAACTTGCCTTAGCGTGGTAGAATAACCTTTCAATAAAAATCAAATCCCGATTGGGCTGAATATGAATCAAGAATTACGTCAACTAATTGCTACTCAATATAATTTTACTATTCTAGACGTAGACAGTTTAGGTAGAAAAAGCCTTAAAGTCACCACCGATAAAGGCGTATTTGCCGCCAAGACTATCGTTAAGTCAGACCAGGCGCACCTCCAAATTAAGCAGCACATTGCCGTATTTGATTATTTGGCTAAGCATAATTTTCCAGCCATATCTCTCCATCGCACTCCAGATAACCAGAAATTTGTCTCTGGGCCACACCACTATGCTTTCTTATACCAGTACCTGCCGGGCTCTCATCCGGTAGCTAACCGCCAATTCTTTCGCCAGTTAGGGGAACTGTTAGCCCGCCTGCATCAATTGCCACTTCGTCGCTACCCGTACACATCAGAGTACCATCCCCACAAGCAGGTTCCGCGACTTTTAGCTACCCTAAATCAGTATCAGTCGGGTCTTGACCAGCAGTATGCCCAAAAAATTATCGATACCCTGTGCCAACGCCAACTGCCAACCAATTTGCCGCAAGCATTCATTCATAGCGATCCGTATTACTACAATCTAGTCCGAGATAAGAGCGGCGTATTGCACTTTATTGACCTAGATCACTCTGGGCCAGCGCCAGCCATTATAGATATCGGTTTCGTTCTATCGCATATGTGCTTTATCGCCCCAGACTTAGGTAAGCAAATTTATTGGCAGGTGGAGGGGGCTGGGAATATCTGGGACAGTCGGCGAGCCAGGCAGTACACGCATGACTTTTTATACAGCTACCAGCAGATTCGCCCTTTGTCCGCCTTGGAGATAGAGTATTTGCCTCACGCCACCTTGCTAACCAGTGTCCGACATATCCAAGGTCCTGCCGGCAATTTAAATCAGGAGTACTATCGGCGCTTCTTATTGCTGCAACATAAACTGCCCCGGCTCCTACCTCAACATAATTGGCACACTTCCGATCAAAAAGTTGAAGTCTAACCAGCCTCACCAAGCCAAGCAAAACCATGTATCGGAAAGTTGTGGTATAATAGTCTCAGATAAAAAAAGATACAGTATAGTTTTAGCTGTAACTACTACCTAAGACTGTACGTTGGGTTATTCATGTTGACACAACTAAAGCCAAAAGTTCACTCATCTAAGAGTCGATCTCCCATAGTCAAACCTGCCCGCCCTTCTTTTAAGCCTATTAAGGTGCTGTACGTCTCCTCGTTTATTCCGCGGCAATGTGGCATCGCTAGTTTTACTCGCGATTTAACCGAGCACGTAAACCTCCATCAACCCTCACAGCCAGCTCGAATTATGGCCATGTGTGACGCTCTAAGCGAAGAGTTGCCCTATGGCAAGGCCGTAAAGTATGCCATTAAAGAAGGGGACTGGTCGGACTACGCTAAGGCCTTAAAAGAAATAAACCAAGATCCGGACATTGACATGATCTGCCTGCAGCACGAATACGGTATTTACGGTGGTGAGACCGGTGAATTTGCTGCGACGTTTATTGAAAAAATCAAAAAACCAGTCGTAACCACTCTCCACACTATTCTATCGGAACCCACGCCGTCCCAGCTTAAAACCCTCCAGCGAATCTGCCACAGGGCCGATGCTATTGTGGTCATGCTGGAACAAGGAGCCCGGGTATTAAGCAATGTGTATGGAGTGCCAGCTGAAAAGATTTCAGTTATTCCGCACGGCGTACCTCAGTTCTCAGTCGACAATCTTCAAACCTGGAAGAAAGATATGAAGCTGGAAAATCGGATTATTATGTCCAGCATTAACCTCATTTCGTCCTCCAAGGGCATCGAATATGGCATTCAAAGTCTTCCAGAAATCGTTAAGCGCGTACCCAACTTTTTATACCTCGTCGTCGGAGCCACTCATCCGGTCTTACTAGCTCGAAACCAAGGCCGAGATGACTATCGCCAAAAGCTGCAGCAAATGTCAGAAGAACTAGGCGTTGCCGATAATGTTCGTTTTATCAACCAATACGTTAGCCTCGAAGAATTAGTCAAAGTGGTTGCCGCCAGCGACTTTTACCTTACGCCCTACATTGATCCTCAACAAGTAACTTCTGGCGCCTTGTCATACGCTATTGGTGCTGGAAAAGTCTGTATTTCTACGCCATACCTATATGCTCGGGAGATGCTTAACCAAGACCGCGGTGTGCTAGTGCCGTTTAAAGACTATCAGCACATTGCCGACGCCGTGATCGACTTGATTGACCATCCACACAAAAAGACGTTAATTGAAAACAATGCCTATGCCACAGGCAAATCTATGAACTGGGAGAATATTGCTCGCCAATATCTTAAGCTGTTTAACAGCGTTCTTGCCTAACCCCTCTTTATGCCAAATTTTAATACCACCCTAGACTACTTCAGAAGTCTTATCGACCAAAATGGAATTGTCCAGTTTAGCCGAGCCTATCAGAAGGATCATGCCTCCGGTTATGCTATCGAGGACCAAGCTCGTGGCTTAATTGTCGCCCTGTGGCTGGGCGACACAGAGTTAACAGATCATCTCTATGACATGCTCCTTCAAGCTAGGACTAAAGATGGCGTCCTCATGATTCGCCTGGAAGATGGCAGTTATACCGATCAGGTAGATCCTCCCTATAAAGAAGCCAGTGCCGAAGTATTGTGGGCACTCGGCGAACTGCAGGCTGTCCGGCCACACGACCAGATTCCCGACTACGCCTCTCAACTCATTCAAGGTCTGGTTATGACGCCCTTTAGCAAAGCCATGGCGTACGCCCTATTGGGCACAACTAAGCTTAACGATATCCCTGCCACCACCACTCTCGCTGATCGGCTTATTACGCTGTATAACACCCACTCGGAGAAGCACTGGAAGTGGTTTGACCGCTCAATGACCTACGCCAACGCGCTTCATCCTTGGGCCCTTTTAGCCTCGTATCAAGTCAACCCTAAGCCAGAATACCTAGAGGTTGGCCTCGCTTCCTTAAACTTCCTTCTTAGCAACCTTAAGCTCTATCGCATCCCCGTCTTAGTTGGCAATGACGGCGACTGGTGGGTCAAAGGCAAAACCATGCCGCTATTCGATCAACAGCCAATCGATGCAGCGTATCTCTGCCTAGCTTGTCTGAAGGCCCATGAAGTAACTGGAGAAGGTGAGTATCTGGATCGAGCTCGCTTTTACTACAGCTGGTTCCGAGGCAACAACATCCACCGTGTCAACATGATCCGCTCAGATGGCGCTTGCCATGATGGCCTCAATAACACTGGCCCCAACATCAACGCCGGAGCCGAGTCAACTATCTGCTATATCATGGCCACCTTGGCTATGCAAAAGCAGGATCCAGACTTTAAAGTATGAAAATCGCCATGCTATCTCCAATAGCCTGGCGCACACCGCCACGGCATTATGGCCCATGGGAAAACGTCGTCTCATTGCTAACTGAAGAGTTAGTCCGGCAGGGTCAGGATGTTACCTTATTTGCCACCGCCGACTCTATAACCTCGGCTACGTTGCAAGCCATCTGCCCCTCGCCGTACGAGGAAACGCCAGATATGGACGCTAAGGTCTGGGAAGGGTTACACATTGCCCACCTCTTTGAGCAGGCGAACCAGTTTGACATTATTCACAATCACTTTGACTTCCTACCACTCACCTACACGCGCCTAGTAAAAACTCCAGTAGTTACTACGATCCACGGCTTTTCCTCTCCCAAAATAGTGCCCGTCTTTCAGCGCTACCAAGACCGTAGTCAGTATGTAGCCATTAGCCAAGCCGACCGCAGCCCTGACCTTTCATATATTGCCACTATTCATCATGGCATTGATATCTCACAATTCAGCTTTGTTGACACTCCCGGAGAATATCTCGTTTTCATGGGTCGTATGCACCCCGACAAAGGTCCAGCCGAGGCTATTCAAATTGCTCGCCGTGCCGGCCTCAAGCTAATTATGGCCGGCATAATCCAGGATCAAGCCTACTTTGATACACAGGTCAAACCGCATATCGACGGCCAAAATGTCGACTACATTGGCACGGTTAACCCCGACCAACGTAACCAACTCCTAGCTAATGCTCTCGCCATGTTGCATCCCATTGCCTTTGCCGAACCATTTGGCCTAAGCGTGATAGAATCTCAAGCCTGCGGCACTCCAGTCATTGCGTTTAATAAAGGGTCTATGCCAGAAGTAATCAAGCCTAGTCAGACTGGTTTTATTGTTGACACGGTCGAGCAAGCAGTCGCCAGTCTTAATCAGGTACAATCTATCAACCGGGCTGAGTGCCGCGCCTGGGTGGAAGATAACTTTACCCAGGCTGTCATGGCGCGCAAGTATATTGATGTCTATCAACAAATCGTCTCGGCGCAAAAGGCAGCATAAAACAGGCTAGGATGGTATACTAATCCAGACTCTATGTTCCGTCAGCTATTTGCCCGCCGACCCAAATATTCGCCCATCACCCAGGCCGAGTTGCTAGATGAATATGCGCTCACCATCCCTGATCACGAAGGGCAAATCTTCCAATTTGACGGTATTGGCGACAAAGACGCGTATAATCCCTCGCTAATTATTCAAGATGACAAAAAATACTTAGCTGTCAGAGTAGAGAGTCGGGCCAGTCGGTGGCAGACTGATTGCTACGATCCTCAAGTCATTTTCTTTGAGCAGAAAGGTCAAGCCTGGGCTCCTGTACCTGGGGCTCCCATTTTTGATATGGAAGATCCGTTTTCTACCTGGGTCCACGACAAGGGCCAGAAAGTGCTCATCCTCGGCGGCGTCATCGCCTCACAAGATCCAGACAACCCAACCATTACGACTGTTTTTTATAAAGGCAAGGATATCATGTCCTTAGAGAAGGAGCCTTTTGCCCGCATACCCAATATGAAAGATATTCGTATCGTTGAACTGAGCGATAACCAGCGTAAAATTGTCTGCACTAGGCCGAGAGGTGGCAAGGCTGGCTTGGGCATGATCGGTGTCGCCGAAATTGCCGAGCTAGACCAACTAACGCCTGACTTAGTCGAGAATGCCCCTTTGTTAAGTAACCAAGTTGCCAGTAACGTTAAAATGGGTCCTAACGAACTGTATTGCATTCACTATCAACAGGGCGACAAAACGGTTGAGTATGTTGGAGTTATCGGTCATGCCTCCTTCCAAGGCTCAGATGATGAAACAGAGCACTATTATGTGGTCGCCTTCTGTTTTGACCCCAACAACCCATTAGATAACCCCTCCTGGCTACGCCCTAAAATAATTGCTAAGCGCAGCGACTTTGGTCCCGCGCCAACTAAAGAGCCACGGCTGACAGACGTGCTATTCCCTGGTGGTATTGAAGACTTGGGTAACAACATGGTCTGCTTATACACTGGCATTAGCGATGCTCACGTTGGCAGCATTAACATTCCCAACCCATTTGCCCACTGCCACATTATCAGCAAATAGTCATCAAGGTCCATGTAATTGCGCCTCAACTTTCATCTCACCCTCCAAATAGGGTAATATGAAAGCTAGTTATTCTGCTCATGAATGTTCTATTTGCTGCCTCCGAACTAACTCCGCTTATCAAGGTTTCTGCCGTTGCTGACGCAGTAGCTGCGCTACCTCGTCACTTATCCGCTCTAGGAGCTGATGCGCGTATTATCATCCCTGATTATCCTCAACTTGCGCATCTATCCAATACCTTTCGACAAGTCGCTCAATTTGACCTCCGCCTCCCAGACCAGCACATCCAAGCAACAATCAAGCAGGGGACACTGCCAGACGCTGCCATCCCGCTATATCTAGTCAATCTAAGCCAAGGCTTATCAGCGCCATCAGTCTATCCCACCTTAGCGCAGGGAGACCAAGATCGCTTCCCATTGTTTTGCCAGGCGGTAGTCCAATGGTTGCAAGCCCAGCCTTGGCAGCCAGATGTACTTCATGCCCATGATTGGCCTACCGCTTTACTGCCCCTACTTGCCCATCAGCACCATCTTAGCTATAAAACTATCCTAACTATCCACAATCTAGCTTCCCAAGGCAAAATAGACCGTCATTATCTTATTAACGCTGGCATTACGCCGCCCACCGCGGCCAAACAGTGCAACATGTTAAAAATAGGCATTGCTGCCGCCACCAAGGTTACGACGGTCAGCCCTACCTATGCCAAAGAGATCCTCGGTCGCGCTTACGGCCACCACCTAGAGGCAGAACTACGCCGACGCGCCAAAGATCTTAGCGGTATCTTAAACGGCCTGGACTACACTAGGTATGCTTCCCGCCAACCCGCAATACCTGCGTCCGACCAGACCACAAGAAACAGTATCGATAGCAAGATTATTAACAAAGAACTGCTAAAAAAAGAAATAGGTTTATTAGCGAACAAACAAAAACCTCTATTTGCAGTACTTGGACCCATAGATAAGCAAAGAGGCGTAGATCTGGTTGAAAAGTTAGTTAAAGACACTCCATTCTTGCTCTATGCTCAAATGGTTATCTTGGGGCGGGGGAGCCAGGAGTGGGAGCGCAAGCTTACCCGTCTAGTAAAAAAGCACACTGGACAACTTGCCATCTGTATTAGAGATGATGTCGAACTATTCGATCGCATCTTGGCTTCATCGGATTTTATTCTCATGCCGTCACAGTTTGAGCCTTGTGGTCAAGCGCAAATGATAGCTCTTAAATATGGCACCCTCCCGATAGTTCGCCACACCGGTGGCTTAGCCGATACGGTCGTAGACGCTCACAAAAACCTCAGTCGAGGGACCGGGTTCACCTTCAACCAGTCCGAAGTAGGCAGTCTTCAAACAGCCGTTGATCACGCCCTCGACCTGTATGACAATAAGCCTGCCCTAGCTCAAGTCATTGAAAATGCCATCAAGCAAGACTTTGCCTGGGGTAAGAGCGCCCGACAATACCTAGACCTCTATCAATCTGCGCTAAAAGCTCGTCGTCAGTCCAAACCCAGTAGAAAATGAGACCCGGACCATATAAGAATTAGAATACGAATAAGAATTAAAAACGATAAACGATAAGCGAAACGATCGCTCCAAAAACCAAAACCTAAAACCTATCTCTAGCTTCCTATGTCTCTTCGCCTCGATCCTATCACCAACCATCCGGTCATCCTAGCCATTAAGCGTGCTCACCGTCCTCATTTTGGCGCCGGCAAGCCCATCCACCCAGCCACAGATAAGCGCCCTCAGGTCGGAAAAAAGCAAAACCCTTTTGCTCCGGGCAACGAGGCGGTGACTGGAGATGAGATTTTGGCCATTAGCGCAAACCCAGACAGACTGCCAAACAAGCCCGACTGGCAAGTTCGGGTCATTCCTAATAAGTTTCCCATTACCGATCACCACGAAGTGGTTGTTATTTCGCCAGATCCCCATAAAGACCTCGATCGCTTGAGTCTTAAGCAGACAGAGCGGGTGATCCAAGCGTATCTACAGCGCACCAAGTCACTTGAATCAAAAGGCAATGTGCTCATCTTTTGTAACCACGGCCCTCAAGCCGGCGCTTCTATTTCGCACCCGCACGCTCAAATCATTGTTTTTCCAGCCATACCGCCAACCGTCCAGGCAGAGGTGGACGCCGTTCAAGCGTATTACCAAAAACATGGAGATTGCCAATACTGTCAGCTCATTGCCCAAGAGACCAAGTTAAAAAATCGGCTAGTCTGGCAGAATGAAGAGTTTATCCTAATCTGCCCCGAAGCCTCTGGATGGCCCTACCAGCTTCAATTGCTACCCAAGACTCATCAACCAGCCTTTGGCTCTCTCAAAGCTCACCAGCTAGCACCGTTAGCCCAAGCGCTGCACGTTATGGTCTCACTCTATAATCAAGTCTTAGCCAAGCCGCCCTACAATTACTGGATCCACAGCGTTAAAGGGCACTTCTTCCACTGGCACATCGACATGATTCCTCGGACCAAAACCATGGCTGGGGTAGAACTAGGCGCTGGTCTTATGGTCAACGACCACATCACTCCCGAAGACGCCGCCGCCGAATTTAGAGCCAAACTGAGGAAGTAGGGGGTGGGTAAGTAGTGAGTCGACAAGTCTACAAGTCGACAAGCAAATTCCTCTCGAATCCTCGAAGCCTAGCTCTCGCTAGACTTGCCCACCAGCCACAGCACCTGCTCCTTGGTATATCGCCGATCCCCACGAGAGTTAATCCGAATCGGTACCAGCTTTCCCTTTTTACCCCAACGCTTCAGCGTTAAAGGCGTTACCCGCAAAAACGCCGCCGCCTCACCAATCGTCAACAAATCCGGTAAATCATCCCCAATAGCCATACCTCAACCTCCTATATCTATCATACACACAGCATATCAATCTAGTGCCTAATAGGTCAAGGTCGGGAGTTGGTAATGTTCAACTTCGAGACACTTGCTGTCTATGCGTACGCCGTTCTTTTGCTAGATCTTCCCGGAATCTGCCCTGAGCAACAAATTTTCGCTTAATCGCCCCAGCAAGGTGGTTAAGCATATAGGTCTCCATCTGGCAGAGGGTTAACAGAGAATTAGCAAATATTTCTGGATTATTGGGCATATTGGGCGTATTGGGGATATCGGGTGACAACCATGCAGCTCTAAATGACCTCACCTTTAGAGTTTTTAGGTCATCTTTGGGCCAAGTTGGTAAATTATGATGCCGCAGGAAATCTTCGTAATCAGCTGCAAGCTCTTTAATAGAAGCTTCGGCAACGCTCAGCAATCTAAGGTAGCTCTCCATACTCTTGCTACTAGCCCCTTCCGCAATATTCTGTTTACCACTACGTCCTGCTTGGACCATTTGGTCTATCGTCCGAGACTTAGGATCAAGATACCGCTTACAAAACTCAACCGTTAAATCACATATAACGGTTGCCAAAACATAACTATGGAGGTATTTGTATTTTTCCATGTTTCTGTAATACCAAACAAAACCCAAACAATCAACAAACAGGCAATCCAAAATACCCAATCTGCCAAATATCCCCAATATGCCATTAAGACATCAAAAACGCCCCCAAGGAAAATTCCTCAAGGGCGTTCTCGCATCAAAGTAATTTTTTGTCTTACTTTAATTCTACAGTTGCGCCAGCGGCTTCTAGTTTAGCTTTGGCTTCGTCAGCCTCAGCCTTAGAAACGCCTTCCTTAACTGGTTTTGGTGCGGAGTCAACCAAAGCCTTAGCCTCAGCTAAGCCTAGGTTGCCGTCGATTTCGCGAACGGCTTTAATAACCGCAATCTTCTGAGCACCGGCGTTGGCCAGGATCACGTCAAAGGTGTCCTTGGCTTCTGCAGGAGCGGCCTCGGCCCCACCAGCGGCCGGCATAGCGCCCATCATCATTGGAGCAGCTGCACTTACGCCAAACTTATCTTCCAAAGCTTTAACCAAGTCAGACAATTCCAAAACGGACAGCTTCTCGATGTCGCTGATAATACCAGCTAACTTCTCAGATACTTCTACTTGTGTTGTTTCTTCTGCCATGTGTAAACACCTCCTTTTATGTAGGGTTATAGGTTTTAGGTTTCAGGTTATAGAGTCTGTCATCCTGAGCACAGTTAAGAATGTTTGTACTCAATCGGCAGGATTCTTTCCTCTGCTCAGAATGACAGCCCGCGCTTACTAAGTAACCAAGTAACTCTTGTCCGCCTCTGGCGGAAATAACCAATATGCAGCTTATGCTGCCTGCTGTTTGTCGCGAATGGCGGCCAAAGCGTACACCAGTCCACGTGTATTGCCTTGCAATACATTAACTAAGCCAGTCAACGGCGCCTTAATAGTGCCAACCGTCTTAGCAATTAACATATCTCGGCTCGGTAAATCAGCTAGCGCACTTACTTGCTGAGCGCTAAGCACTGTACTGCCCAAGAAACCAGCCTTAACGGTCGGTAATTCTGCTTCTTTGGCAAAGTCCACTAAGGCCTTTAGAGGGGCCACTTCATCACCAAAGGCAAATAGAGTAGCAGTTGGTCCTTGCAAAACATCACCAGCTACTTCCTTATCAGCCTGCTTAGCCGCAATATTCATTAAGCTATTCTTAGTTACTTCCAAGGTAGCGTCGTGTTTGGCCAATTCAGCTCGCAAGGTCTCGATCTGTGGCACACTCAGTCCACGATAGTCAGTAAAGACCACCGCCTTGGCCTTCTGCATGCTCTCAGTCAAATGGGCAACGGAATCAATTTTCTGTTGTGTAGGCATAAATAATCACCATCCTTTTAAACGTTGTTTCGCTTATTCGCTATTTGCAATTCGGGTCTTTGTAGATTCGGATATGCATTCGTAATTCGGATGTTACCCATTCGCATTAAAAAACCCTCGTCCAAAGATAGAAGAGGGGAGAACACACCGCGCCAAAGCTGCAAAAAACTTTAACACTGTTAAATTCTACCTCCATAGGCTTTACTCGCTCGAGAGCGAACCTATTTCTTCGGACAACTGTTTGTTTATACCACACCACAGCCACTCCAGTCAATCAATCGCTCCATTCCAAGGTGTTGAAGCGATTTTTATCACGATCTCCATCGACAAAACAGCTTGGACAAAGTAGACAAAACCTGCTTTCGGTGGTATATAGACCGCATGCCGCTCTCTAACGATAGAGGCCACGATGGTATACAACCAAGCGTGGGTAAGCAACGGCATAATCTGCCATATGGCGGAAGGAGAAAGACGCGATGCCTCGCGCCACAGGAGACCAGGTTAACAGTATTCTTGGTCAAACGTTCGAAATCCTCAGACTAACTCGAAACGGCACTCGCGCCATAGAGGATGTTAAACGGGGTCTACAGCAGATTATTCAAGGAGAACAGTTAGCAACTCCAGTCAATGGCTTAATTCACGGTCGCTTTACCCCTGCCGAGACTCAAGTCGCCTGGGTAAAACATTGGAATGTTGCCTATGACTGGGGCTTTACAGATTCAGACTTTAAAGCCCTCGGCGAACCACCTTTATGGTTGGCAGATAATCCATTGGCCGCAGTGGTGTTAACGCCGTACCTGGATACGCCCGAGCAGACATACCAGCAGTTGGTCAAGGCTGCTGTCAGCCGTCAACCGGACAGCTATGTCCAGACGCTGTCAAGCTTTCTCCAATTTGCTGAGTGGGCCCAGATGGAGCTAGCACCTGGCCTCAGTCATCAACCTGGCCTCAAGTGGGAGTTAGTCGACCTAGGCTATGGCGTAGGGCGCGATGTATCAGTACGAGAGTATGAGCGCCCGCCAAACGCAGCTCACGCTGCTGTGCTCGCCGCAGCTGCCTTGCATCCAGAGTGGGTGCGCCAAATGCGCGAACGAAAAAGCGACGGCGATGTGCCTTGCGTGGCCGTAGTTGGTTATCGGATAGACAGTGGCAAATACTACCAGCCAACCTGGGAGATGGTGCCCGAAATTGGCTGGGGGGCCAAGTCGCAACATATGACCATTGGGTATATATGGAGAGTCTTTGAGAACTACGCTCAACCAATCCACTTGCCCGTTGATCGATAAAGGCAGGTTCGCAGATAGCCCCTCCGACTGACTCACTCTGTAGTCGGAGGGGAATCCACTTCCACAGCCAACAACTACGACTATGCTCTCATGTAATCAACATAGATCTAAGCTCAATAAAACAAAAGCTGTAGTATGTATGGCAACTAAAAAAGACGCCTTTCAGCGTCTTTTAGCGAGTACTTGACGAACCAAATTCGAATAACGAATTAAAGAATAACGAACCAATTCTACTTAACTTCAATCCCCATACTATGTGCGGCGCCGCCCACAATCTTCATAGCGGCTTCCACTGAACGGGCGTTCATGTCTTCCATCTTGTTTTCGGCAATCTGACGCAGCTGCTCTTCGGTAATAGAGCCGACCTTTTGCTTGTTAGGTGTGCCGGAGCCCTTGTCCACTTTGGCGGCTTTCTTCAACATGTCAGACACTGGTGGCTTTTTGGTAATAAAGGTAAACGAACGATCTTCGAACACCGTAATTACTGCTGGAATAATACTGCCGCGCTGATCAGACGTCTTTTCGTTGTACGCCTTACAAAAGTCCATAATGGCAATCCCAGTTGGACCCAAAGCTGTACCCACTGGAGGAGCTGGGTTAGCCCCGCCGGCTGGCAGATTCAATTTAATAATAGATTTAACTTTCTTAGCCATAATATGCTCCTTAAAAAATCAGAAGTAAGAAAACAGAAATAAGAAACAAATAGGAAAATAGAAATGAAAAAATTTCAATATTGGAATGTGGAAATTGTTTCGTTTTTCGTATTTCTTATTTCAAGTTTTTTACTACAGTTACAATTTAACTACTTGCAAAAAGTCCAGCTCCACCGGCGTTTCGCGGCCAAACATAGTCACTAACACCTTCAACTTGCCTTGTGCTTCGTTAATCTCTTCAATTGGTCCTTCAAATTCCGCAAACGGACCATCTACAATTTTTACCACTTGCTGTAAGCTAAAGGCCGTCTTAAACTTCGGCGCCTCTTGCTTCATAAACTTCATAATCGTCTCAACTTCATGAGCAGGTAAAGGCAATGGCTTGGTCCCCATACCCACAAAACTGGTCACTCCAGGCGTGTTGCGCACTGCATGCCATGATTCATCAGACATAATCATTTTAACCAACATATAGCCAGGGAAAATCTGTTCGGTCAGATTGCGCTTTTTACCCTCTTTAATTTCGATTTTCTCCTGAGTGGGTACTAAAATATCAAAAATCTTGTCTTCCAGATTAAACGACTCAATCCGCTTCCTCAAGTTGATCGACGCTTTATTCTCATGGCCAGAGTAGGTATGCACCACATACCACCGGGCTTTCTTCTCATTAGGGTGCTCGGCCTTAACCGGCTCCGTGGCTTTAGCCTCGGCTTCGGCTGTATGTTCAGTCTCTACAGCCTGCACCTCTTCGTCAATTGTTTGTTCAGTCTTTTTAGCCATAATTAAAAGTTTTTTCGCTTATTCGTCACTTTTCGTTACTCGAAATTCAAATTATTAATATCATTCGCTCTTCGTAGACTTGTCCGACCCGACAGGGGCGGATTCGGATATGCATTCGTAATTCGGATGCTACCTATTCGTATCTACTTTATCAGCACCCCCAGCAACCACCCCAACCCGTAATCCATAGCTGCCAGAGCTCCACCCAACACGATACAAACGCCAATTACTACACCGCTCAATCGGACGGTCTGAGCTCGACTCGGCCAACTTACCCGCTGCAGCTCACTGTATGTCGCTGTGAAAAATCGCCACAGTCGTTTGGGTCCGGACAAAAGTCGCTTCATAGTCTGCGTAGTAGCGCTGAAGCACAATTATACCATGACTAACCTCAAAAAGTCGTCAATCAGGCCTACTTCAACGTCCGGCCAATTCTACCAGACCCCACCTCAGGAGTCAATACACAGATGTGAGCAAGCTGTAAGCGTCCAGAAATAGACGTTATTAGTCACTGTAGGCAGTTGGTTACACGCTAATCGCTAGCTCTGTTATTCGTTATTCGTCAATTCGTCCTTCGATCGCGTCTTTTGTTTTGCGTAATTGGCATTCGCTTACCCCTAACCTCACCCCTCCCAATTGTGCTAACATACAAGCATACTGTCATGCCTAATCAACTGCCTGCAAATACAAATAAAAACCACGTTAAAAAGCCGTTGCTATTTGCTACCAGTGGAACTGAAGCTTCTGCAATTGGTACCTTTGCCAGGGATGTACCCGCTCAGCAACCTCAGCCAGAGGATGTCTTTCGCGTTCCAAAAGGCAACCCAACCGAGCCTTGGTTACCCAAAGACGAGCAGTCCACGGCTCAGCTTAGTGGACCAGTTTCAGTCCAGCATGCCGCAGACGCCCCAGTTACACAATCTCTTGAACCTCAGCACACCCCAGCCCCAGCTGGAGAGGTCCAGCCCAAACCTTTGCCGCCTGTCGTCTCAGATCAATTAGACCGTACGGCCAATAACCCCATCCAATCACAGCCTCCACTCGCTCAATCAGCCGAGGGAGCCACCCCGGTTCAGTCAGCCGCCAGTCAGCCACCGCGAGAACCTTTGGAGGAAATTTTTGCCGAAGATCATCCCAACCACAGCCTAATGCAGCCGCCAGTTGAGGCGAGTGTGCCGTCGCAGGACCAGCCAGAAGCCTCGCTCAATCCTGTCCCGACCGCTGCTTCAGAGGACGTTCTACAAACGAGCCACCCAGAAAACCTGACCTCAGAACTCGCTCAGCCGGATACGCTTACAGATGAAGCCGCCTCACTTCCTCCGCTAGAAACTCCTGATCCGCAAAGCGACCTATTGCAACCACAGGAGCCCGCTGGCCAAGAGGATGCCTCCTTGATGCCACCCAACCAAGTCGAGTCAACCAATGTAGCGAGTGGTCAACCTGCTGCCATTCAAAAATTAGTTGAACCTAGTTCTGCTAGCCGACTGAGTGCTGTACTACCATTCTCTCCATTAAGAAGGAAAATTAATCCTCAACAGGCCGATCATTGGGGTGGGGGAGCTGGAAGCCGCAAAGAGCAAATGAAAAACGCCGCCTAATATGGAAAGTTTTTTCCTCATCACCATCCTCATAGTCCTGCTCGCCGTAATTGCCACTGGCACCTGGTGGATGTTGGAGCACTACTTGTCTGGCCGCCATCGGCAGTCTCTCAGCATGGTTACGTTTCGCGTTCGTCTACCCAAAGGCGATGAGACAGAAATAAACGCCGCCGAGCAAATGTTCAGCGCCCTTCATGGTCTGTCCGGTGATACTGGCTGGGGTCTCTGGCACCCGCCGCTCGTTCTCAGCTTTTGCATCATTGCCAAGCACCGCAGCATCGACTTTTTTGTCGGCATCCCCAAAGAACACAGCGCCTTTGTTGAAAAACAAATTCATAGCGCCTACCCCAATGCCGAAATTATCATTGTTGACGAGCCAGATATCTTTGACGTCCCTGGCCAAGTTGCCTTCACCTCGTTAGGCCTTAAAGATCGGGCATTTTTCCCCATCAAAATGTACAAAGATTTACCGACTGACTCCATGAACGCCGTTACCTCGGCCATGAGCAAGTTGGAAAAGGATGAAGTTGTCGTCATTCAAACGCTCATCTCGCCCCAAGATAACAAATGGCGCAGCGCTGCCCGCACTTTCCTTAGCAATTTGGAAAATAATACCGACGACAACGGCAAGCCAAAAGTCAAAGTAGATCCCGCCGTCCCACCAGCCGTCGAAGAAAAATCCAGCAAAGTTGGCTTTACGGTCTCAATCAGACTCCTGGCCATTGCCGCCGACCTACCTCAAGCCAAAAACCATCTCAGACAGGTCGTCGGCGCTTTTGACCAGTTCGCCCTACCGCACCTCAATAGCTTTAAAAAAGTCACCCCGCGATTTAAGCGTTGGTATATGGAAGACTTTCTCTTCCACTACATGCCCATTACCCGCCAGCCCATCGTCCTCAATATTGAAGAGTTGGCCACCATTTTTCACTTTCCCAACCAAGACGTCACCACGCCCTATATTGAGCACGTCCTAGCCAAAACCGCCGCCGCTCCCCAAAATCTACCTACAGAGGGCATGTACCTGGGTAAAAGCAAATACCGCGGCGAAGAGCGCCCCGTCTACATTCTGGACGACGACCGTCGCCGCCACATGTACGTCATTGGTCAAACCGGTACTGGTAAGTCCGAATTCCTCAAATTTATGGTCCAGCAGGATATTAAAGAGGGCAGGGGAGTCGCTTTTATTGATCCCCACGGTGAAGCCGTCGAAGATATTCTCAAAATGGTCCCGCCTGAGCGTAACGACGACGTCATCTACTTTAACCCCTCCGACCTGGACCGACCCTTGGGTCTCAACATCTTGGAATCGCCCAACGTCCAGCAACGCAACCTGATAGTTAACGCCTTTATCGGCCTGCTCTACAAACTCTATGACCCCAACCACTCCGGTATCATGGGGCCCATGCTGGAGCGGGCCGTCCGCAACGTCATGTTGACCGCCATGGAAGAAGAAGGCAACAGCCTGGTCGAAGTCATGCGCCTCCTAACCGATCCCGAATTCCAAAAGCAAAAGATTGACATTATCAAAGACCCCATGGTCAAGCGCTACTGGACCGACGAAATCGCCAACACCTCCGACTTCCACAAGTCCGAAAAACTGGGCTACTTTGTTTCCAAATTCGACCGATTCGTCACCGACTCCACCATGCGCAACATTATCGGTCAGCCGTATTCTGCCTTTGATTTTAGAAAAGTCATGGACGAGCGCAAGATTCTCTTGGTCAACCTATCCAAAGGCCTTATCGGAGAAGAAAATTCTAACTTCTTGGGTTTAATTTTAGTACCAAGATTGCTCATTGCCGCCATGAGCCGGGCTAATGTCGACGAATCACAACGTCCCGACTTTAACCTCTATGTTGATGAGTTTCAAAACTTCGCCACCGAAGACTTCGCTCAGATTCTATCCGAGGCCCGTAAATACCACTTATCACTGACCGTTGGTAACCAGTTTATTGGTCAAATCGAAGAAAAGATCAAAGACGCCGTCTTCGGCAACGTCGGTACCTTAGTCTCTTTCCGCGTCGGCCAGGACGACGCCGACTACCTGGCTCATCAGTTTGAACCCGTCTTCGAAGCCTCAGACCTGATTAACAACGCCATGGGCAACGCCTACACCAAGCTACTAGTCAAAGGCCAACCCACCACCCCATTCTCGCTCACCACCGACTGGCCCGCCATGCAAGCCGTCCCTCGCAGTGAGGAGAATGCCCAAACCATTAAAGAGCTGTCCCGCCAACGCTACGGCATCGCCCGCGAAGACATAGAAGCCGAGATCCGCCGCCGAGGACAATTGGAATAGCCGCTTCGCGGCAGTAGGCAGTAGGCAAGTAGGCGAGTAGACTTGTAGACAACCTCTCTGGACGCTTGAAACTGGACGCTGGACGCTTTAACCAAGTAACTAAGTAACTAAAAACCAAAAACCAACAGCCCGCCTCCGGCGGAACAAACGATAAACGATAAACGAAATACGATAAACGAACCCCCCCATGCCCCCACTAACACCTAAAACCTACAACCTAAAACCTACCCTCCGCCGCTTCCACCTTCTCCTCGCCGCTTTCTTTGTTCTCTTCGGCCTTCTTAGCCTGCTACCGCTTAGCTTTCTGTATTCCCGCAACCTCTTCCTCGGTCTGTTCGGCATGGCTCCTATTGTCAGCCTCATCTTTGTTGGCTTCGGCATCACCTTAGCCGGTAGCCTCTACCTAGCCGCCCAGGTTGGCCTGTCCTGGCCCCACCAGCGCCTCAGCCAGGCCATTGCCATTATGTACGCCATCCTAGCCATTATCGGCTTTATTAGCGGCGATTTCTGGTTAAGCCTGTTTCCCAATACCTTAGCCTCCAATGTTTTATACGCCATCATTGCTTACTATTTCCTATACGCCGGATTCTTTCACCAAGCTGCGACACAGCAGCCAAGCTCGCTATCGCAAGCAGTAGGGAGTCGGCAAGTCGGCTAGGATCGTTTGCGCGTTTGCGCGTTTGCTCGAAGAACCGTGTAGCAGTCATATAACCGTCGCCGCAGGGAAGTCCGCACGCAGGCCACCCCGCAGGAGCGACAGCGACGAGGCGTGCCCGAGTACGGACGCCCCGAAGGCCCCAGACAGCGCACCATCCCAACAGCTCCGACCGCCCCAACAACTATAAACTATAAACGAAAAACGAAAAACCTTTCATCCCAACCACAAACCGCACGTGCAAACGTGCAAACGAGCAAACAGTCGCTCCAGCCTACAGCTTCAGTAGGCAAACTAACGCCACCAATCCCACTATCGCCTGCCATGCATCGCTCCACCCCAGGCGACGCCCCCCTTGGCTCGTCGCCTTAGCACTATCCTTTGGATTGTGCCAGTGGGTCCAACTGTGGAATGCGTGCTCACGCCTTGCCCAGCCAAACGGGGGAATAGTGCCACGAGCCAGCAGCCCATCAAACACATCCGGCAATTGCGCCCCAACTACACCCGCTGCCACCAGCCAACTGGTTGCATCCACCCCATGCCGCCACAATAAAAGCAGTCCCACTACCACAATCGGCACCAATAAATCATTTAACAGTGTTAAATTTTCTTGCTGAGAAGGTCTCTTACTATCAAATTCATAATGTCCGTGTGGCATCATATCCATCACATAATGAGACGCCACCCCAGCCACCCCTACTAGTAGCACCTGCCCCCACAATGGCACCGACTCCGGCAACACCGCCGCCCCCGCCAATCCCATCAGCACCCCCACACTCGTATGTCCAACTGCAATCATGAATGTAAGTATAGCATCGACTAAACGACTAAAAAATAAGCCCGCAGATTTCTCTGCGGGCTACTATGACCAAATGGTCTCAGTCTATGCATGGCCAGATTTGCCATCATATGACATCATCTTAACCAGTTCTTCTCCCTCCTCATCAATCCCCAGCACGGTTTTTAGATGAACGGTTCGTCCCCACAAGTGGAACACGTGCTCGAGTGTTTTTTTAGCGTAGCCTATGTCGATAGGCAATCCGGTCCAGAGGTGGTGCAACAGCAGCTCACGCTCACCGTTGTAATCACCATCTACGGCTACAATCTCCGGGTAGCCTGAGTTATAGAAATAGCCCATTAAAGCGTCCCGGACATGCTCCCAGCGTTTCTGGCCGGGCTTGAGATCTATTTCAGCTGCCTCTTCCTCCGTTAGGCTGAAGCCCAGTTCTTCAATCAACTCTTCGTTGAGATAATCGCGTATGAGGGATGCGTCGCTGACAAATTCCCTCAACTCCAGCATATCTGGTGCCAGATTCTGCTCATCCCCGCCAAATACTTTGTTGAGGTGCTTCATGACGGTGTATCCGACATGATAGGGGTTGAGATTGCCAGAGTGAGGCTGGGTCACATTGGCCGTCAGAGCGGAAAAGTTGATGTACTCCTCAGGAGTTAGGTCGATCCGTCTCATGACCATGGCATGGATCAGCGTTGCCCAACCTTCGTTGACAAATTTGGTCCGGCGGTTGGGAGCGAAGTAGAGCGATTCCTCTCTAACCATGCTGAGCACTTCTTGCTCCCATTCATCCAAAATAGGCGAATGGAGCATGATGAACCGGAGTAGATCCCGGTCGGGCTCATTGGGCGTGTGGGGTCGCTTGATCCGATGACCAGTCCAACGAGGTCCAGCCTGTACTGGCTCCAGGTCATCATAGAGCGTTTTTGGCGCCTGTTTCGGCGGTTCAATCTCGTACCCATCCACCGGCATAAAATCAGCCGTGTATGGATCGGTATAGTACTCAATCACCATAATGGCATCAAGTAGTTTTTCCACCACCTCCATTTCATACAGATCTTCAAAGTGGCGTATACGGGCAGCATGCGCCTCCATGGTTCGATCCATGCGGGGTGGGCTTTGATGGAAAAAACGGTTGTTGGCGAAAAAATCAGCATGGCCCATAACATGAGCTGCCACCATTTTATTCTCCAGCAACGTATTGGAGTCTGCCAGGTAAGCCTGGCAAATGTTAGTGTTGATGACTGTTTCGTACAATCGGTTGTGACCATGCCGACGAAGCGTTTTCTGCCTGGCATAATCGCGGCCATGGGTCCAATGTGAAAACCGTCCCGGGATAACGTAAGAAGCCAATTCATCCATAACCTCGGGCGGTACGATGTCAAAAATCAGGGGATGAGGGCGCAGGCCTAGGGCCTGCACCTCCTGACTCATGACTTCAATAGCTTCTTGAAGAAGCCTGTCCTCGCTCGGCTTCATTTTTTGACTCCTTGGCGCGGACCAAAAAACTTTCTCAGGCATTTATGGACCTGATTTTTGTCTTTGATCACAAATTGGGAGTATTTCGGGTTGCTGCGTAGCGTCCTTAGCGACTCCAGCAGAGAGCTGGGATAGTCGTGTGGCCGTATCTCGCCGTAGCCAAACAGACTGGACTTATCCAGCAATTGGCGGGCCAGATCCAGACTCAACGGATTGTCAGCTTCCCAGTTATCCCCGTCGGAAAAGTGGAAAGGATAGATATTCCATGCCTCCGGAGAATAGCGCTGGTCAATAATATCTAGAGCTAATTGGTAAGCTGAAGATACCATTGTCCCGCCAGATTCTCCTCGGCTGAAGAATTCTTCCTCCGACACCTCCTTGGCTTCGGTGTGGTGGGAGATAAATACTATCTCCACCCTACGGTACTCTTGACGCAGAAAGGATACCATCCAGAAGTAACAGGCTCGGGCGATATATTTTTCAAACTCGCCCATGGAGGCTGAAACATCCATCATGGCTATGACCACAGCGTTCGACTCCGTTAGGGTCTGAGGATCCCAGGCCTTAAATCTGAAGTCATCATCTGTTAGGTTGGAGAACCCTGGTGCTCCTTGCGCGGCATTACGCAGTAAGTTCTGCTTGAATGTCCGCCGCATGTCAATATTGGACAAGGGGCCCTTGCGGCGTACATCGCTAAACTGAATGTCTTCTGCCTCCACCTCTTTGGACTTTTTGGGTTCCAAATTGGGTAGTTGAAGGTCTTCAAACATCAGCTGACGGATGACGTCCATCGACACTTCGGCTTCGTAGTAATCGATACCGGGCCGATCGCCCGGACGTCGCCCTGTTGCCTTACCCGATCCTTGTCCTTCGCCTCCCTGAGAGCCAGGTCTGGCAAAGCGGAAATGAGGCAACTTAAGTCCTCTGATCGGCACCCTAACTACTTTGTCGCCCGGTGAGGTAATAACATTCTCATTACTGATCAAATCGGGCAGGTTATCGCGGATGACTTGCTTTACTTTTTCCAGGTGACGCTGCTGATCTGCCTCCCCTTGTCGGTGGCCGGACCAGTCACGTCGCACTACTACAGATGAAACAGGGGACACCAGCTGCTCCGTCAACGGAACATATGGTTTAGCTGTGCGATCCATTGGTCGTCTCCCTCATGACAACGTTTAAGGTCATTGCCTGCATAGGTAATAGGCAGCAGCATTGGTGCCTAGTACTAAAGGAGAGTTCAGCACTGAACTCTCCCTATCTGGTTATTGCTTAGCAGCCAGACTGCCGACAAAGCGGATCACTTCCGCCGCACATTCGTCGCAGAAGTTATGATGTTCGACCAGCTCTTGCACCACGCCATCAAAGCGCTTCTGGTCCTCTTCGTTCTTAATTCTCGATCCAGCCACCACCCGCACCGCATCGCTAAGATCAGCATACAGTTTACTTTCGATGCCTTTCCGCAAAGTTGGGTGAGCAGTGTAATCCAGCGCTTTGCCTCGGCGCGTCAGGGCAACAACTTTATGCAGAACATCGGAGCGGAACTCGCGCTTGGCATTGTCTGCCACGCCAATCTGCTCTTCGATAGATCGCATTAGCCGTTCATCTGGCTCCACCTCCTCGTCGGTAATCGGGTCCCTCAGCTTAGCCTTACTAATGTAGGCCTCGGCATTGTCCAAATAGTTATTGAACAAGTCTGCTGCCTGGTCATCAAAGGCGTGCACGAAGGCTCGTTTAACCAGTTCTTGAGCCCGTTCTTTATAGTCAGCCAGCGTGTCCGCGTACAGCTGTTGCAGCCGCTCACGGTCACCTGGAGCAGAAGCCGTCCGGTGATCCAGACCATCGCGCAAAGCTCGCAGAGCATCCAGAGGGTTAAGGCAGGTCTGACCTTCCTTAATCATGGCGGCCGACAGACGGTCAATCACATAGCGCGGCGAAATATCGCCATCCATGCCTTCTCGCTTAGCCTCCCGCTGAATCTCTTTAACCCGCTCGGCGGTAAAACCTTCCACCGCTTGGCCATCGTAGAGCTTAAGCTTGGTGACCAGACTGGAAACGTTACTGCTTGGCTCAAGCCGGCTCAGAATGGCAAAGGTTGCCGCCGTCTCCAAGGTCAATGGGGCGATATGGATATCGCGCAGTTCGCTCTGTCGGATCAACTTCCGATAAATCTGAGTCTCAGCCGAGACCTTCAGATTGTATGGCACTTTAATCAGCACCATCCGATCATGAAAAGCCTCGTTCTTTTTGTTGCCGACAAAGGACGTAAATTCATGCTCATTGGTATGAGACAGAATAACCTCATCGGCGTAGATATCAGCGAACGGCCCGGTGGCAATCAGCTGTTCCTGGCTCAGAGTCAACAGGCAGTACAAAAACCGCTCGTCGGTCTTGAGAATCTCGATAAACTCGATCAGGCCGCGATTGGCAATATCCAGTTTACCGTCGAATTTCCAGGTCCGGGGATCGCTTTCGATCCCGATTGTACTCAGAGCAGCATAGTTGGTATGACCCACCAGATCCGCAATATCTTGTGACTTGGGGTCAGATGGAGCGTAGGTGCCAATGCTGCGTCGTTGCTGTTCCGAGAAAGTTACCCGCACTACGGGCACCGTCTCGTAGCTCTGGGCTACAAAAGAGGCGCCGAATGGATGGTTTGATTCATCTAGGCCATCGTGATCAAGGTAATACTGACAGTGAGGACACAAACTGCCCTCAATGTAGATACCCAAATCACGTTCAATCTGATCCCGATAGGCATCGGGAATCAAATGCAATGGTTCTTCCTGCAGCGGACAGCCTTTAATGGCATACACCGCCCCTTCCGGAGTCCGGGTATACCGTTCCAGGCCACGCTTCAGCAAGGTTACCAACGTCGATTTGCCTCCACCCACTGGCCCCATCAGCAGCAGGATGCGTTTGCGCACCTCTGATCTGCGGGCAGCCGAGTGGAAGTGTTGCACAAACCGTTCCAGAGACGCTTCCATACCAAACAGGTCGTCTTTAAAGAAGTTGTACGTGACGACCCCTTCTTCACTTGTTTCTGTGCCGGCAGCCATAATCATGTCATAGATACGGGCATGAGCGAGACGGGCCAGTTTGGGGTTCTCTTGAACCATCCGGAAGTACTGGGCAAAGTCTCCCTCCCAGTTTAAGTCCTTTTCCTGGTTACGATACTGATTGAGCATCTGGCTCAGATTGAAGTCCATTACTAACTCCTTGCTGCAGGGTGAGTATTAGCCAATCTACGATCGTGAGCACTTTTGTTTTATCAATGCTAAAACCTCCTGACTGCCGGAGACCGGCTCTGAGAATGAGGAAATAAAAAAGGCCGGCAAAATGCCAACCGAGGAAAGGGCCTTGTGTTTGTTTTGTTGCACTATTCAGTTGTAAGGTGCAACTCTTTGACTGAATGAACCAAAAACATCCTCCAGGGAGGATGCGCTCTGTTCAGCAGGCAATCAAAGATGTGGCTACTATAGCTCCGAGCCAATCAAATGTCAATAGTAAACGGCTAGGGGTTTTTATATACATATAAATTGGCAGGAGTCATGAGAAATGATACTCACAAAAGAATACAGCCAGCTTGATGCTTGGCACGCTGTAAAGCAAAAGGCCACCAATCGCGACTGCGATTAGTGGCCCAAATAAAACTAATACTGAGCGAGAGTCCGCCCCTCCAAGGGAAGATTGCCGCGCCTCTTCCTCTGCAAATCAATCCAGGGAAATGCAAAGAAGATGATAAACACGACGGCGGCCAAAATGCTCAGCCGCCATGATACCGCGAACATGATTGGCGTTACGGTCAGACCCAGCCCCACCATTGCCCAAAGCATGAAGGCATGGTAGAAAGCATAGGGGTTGCTAAAGGCTTTAAGCCACCCACCGCTCAGCTTTCTGTCATTGTTCGCGTTCAGCAAGCTGAACACAGCAGAGAGCGCAAAGGCTCCCACGCAGACATACCAGTCCGCGTAGAACTTGTCTGTCCCGTTCCATCGATGTATCCCTTCGCCAAAAATCCAGAACAGAATCGGCACCAGGATTGGGTCAGCAATCGAATAGGCGAGATACTGAGAAGGGCGGAATACCCCTTCCCAAGCGGACGCCAGAACAAACATAACAAGCGCGCAAAAAAAGAATGCCAGCACTGCCACACCCCAGTTGGTATGGCCAAAAAACCATCGAACTGGCGCCGGAGCACCAAAAGCTTCGTTCACCTCCGACTTCGGCAATGCTGCCCCAAGCAACATTGCTGTACCGACCAAGAAAAGGACGGCCGTGGCCATTCTTTCCGCTCGGGAAATAACCCACGGAATCTCGAACTTCATCGCTTTTCTCTCTCACTGAAATGCGAACGATCAATTTGGCCAAAGTATACCAGAAACTATAGGATAAAATCAAATAACGCCCCCAGCTTACAATCAAGCCGGGGGCGTAGGAGAGTGGGGTGGCGACAAGGCTTCGCACCGAACCACCGTATAAATGACCAAATCGGTCAATTTGAATAGTTGCACCAAATGGTTACAATCCGGGCAATAACGGTACCCAGCGCCCAGTCCCTCAAGATAAAATACTCCTGTGTCTCCACCGCAAACGCAAGGTAAAAGCGTCTCCTGCCGGACAGCCCGCAACTTGACCCGACCAATATTGGTCAAAGCATACACCGTCATCTGTTCCGGTTCTGCATCTGTGACAGTCATAGACGACTGCTGTCGATTGGGTCCATGGTGTCGCCGCAACATTTTGTTCTCTCCGTTATTGTCGCGTCTCCGCCCCATCAACCAGGCGGAAATTCCTATACTACTCCTGAAAAAAATATTTGTAAAGCGCTTGACTATGAGGCTTATAGGATGATATAAGCCATCTGCCAAGCGTTAGGCAAATGCGGACTAGATCAGTCCTCAAATCAGGAGAGGCACAATGAACATGGGGCAGCTTATCAACGCGCTCAGTCGAGAGGCGCACGTATCGCCATACGCAAGAGTAATTTTGGAATATCTTGACACATTGCCCAACGAGGTTAAAGCGGAAAAACGCCGGCAGATCGACAAAGATATTCCGTATTTTGTCACTCAAGCCTTTGGTCGGCTGGCTAGAGGGAGTAATATCCAGTTGTTGGATACTATTCTTAAAGGGGAGGACACGGCTGCGCTGTATCTCACTTGGCCAACTGGATCATTCAGTCTAGATTTAACCCAAGCAAGCATTATTTGGCAGATTGGCAGGCTGCTCGTCGCAGTTACCGGTCAGCAGAACATTGATGAGGATCTCCACTCGTACTGCTTTGCGCGCAATACAGTACTAAGCCAAGCCTTCATCGAACTGGTTGACCATATCAATCATCGCTTCCCCGACTCCTTTATGGGTCTCGGCGGGAGCAGCGGCCTTGGTCAGTTTGGAACTACAACGCTGCGCGTGGGCTACGGTGCGGCGCGACTAATGGTGACCTTTGCCAGACCCGCCACCAAAGATGATCGTTTTGCAGAATGGCAAATCACCTTCATTGGAGTCGACGATGCCCGTAGCGGCGGCAGTTTCGGTATTCAATCCCTCCACGGTCCGCTTCATGAAGCTCTGGCCATGATTGAAGATGTGCGCGCCAATTGGCCGTCAACCTCCGACGAGCTGGCCAAAACTTTCGACTCTAGGCACCCAGTCTATATCAGATAGTCCTGGCAACCTCATAAACAAACAACCGGAACACTCTCCTCAACGAGAAGGTTCCGGTTTATTTTTTAAATACTCCAACTTTCTATAAAAAGTATTATATAAGTACTTATATAATACCGTCAAAATAACTCAGACAAGTGCGAGGAGGGTGGGGGATAGGTTGGTTTTTAAATCAATGCAAGCAATATCCAACTTAACCCTAAAGTAAATAACGACTCCACCACCACGCCCCATGGCCGCTCGCACCATTGCATCCTGCGATGAAACTGTACATGAACTAGTTTAAGCCAGCCCTGCGCTCGACGGCCGTACTTCTCGAATACCAACCAATTATAAATACCCAGAGCATCAGGGGACGCCGCCACTATGCCCGTAAATAGGGCCAGCCACTTGCCGTTCATCGCCAGTGCAATCAGCACCGCAACAGTAGAGACCACAGTAAAACCCGTCACAACGTAGGACAACTTATGCTTTATAACCTCGGAATAGCCAGCATTCCCCTTATAACCAAAGTGAGGCACCATATCCATGGCAAAGAGTGGCGGCTATCCGTTCAAAACAGATAGCGTCTTCACACTGAAGAAATTCCGATCCGCCGAAGAAGCGGATCGTTACCGCCAAGTGGATGGTAATAGTGAAGGGTTCACCATCCACATAGCAACCCTGTCAATAAACACACAGCCAGTTGAGGTCTAACCTTAAGCAGTGTGTCGGTGGCTCCGACAATAAGGCGTTCTCCTTCGGGGGAGCGCCTTTAGCATTTTTAATTGAAATCTAACGGGATAAATTACCAACTTTGGCAGGGGCGGAGGGAATCGAACCCCCGAAGCCGGTTTTGGAGACCGGCGGTTTACCTCTAGCCTACGCCCCTACGTGGTTAATTCTTTTATGCAGGGCATTGCGTGCACCCTGGCTCTTCTTAATTGTTAGCTCTCTCATGCTAGCTAACTCTTTAGTAGTATATGCCTCATAGTATATCAGACTAACTGGTAATCTATTCTAGGAGGCCTCAACACTTCCCGCCTGATGTTCTAAAAATCTGCGAGCCAGATCGCTTGTTGATCCGTAGTAAAACTTACCATCTTTATCAGATAAAAGAGTGTAAAAGTAAAACATAGCTCTGTATGCATGGAGGGGATCGCCCGTCCCTCTAGAGGGTCGGGTTGGAGACCGGCGGTTTACCTCTAGCCTACGCCCCTAAAGCTCCCAGATTATACCCAGTACAAAGCAAACTTACAAGCCAAACAATAAACTAATATCTCGACGCATTTATTTGCTCGTTTGTCATTCCCGCGCCGGCGGGAATCTGATTCTCGATCAGGTCGAGAATGACAAAA
>CAZHWT010000010.1:0-34107 GCA_964536215.1 uncultured Candidatus Saccharibacteria bacterium | reverse complement strand
ATGTAGCTGGTACGCGCACTTGGAGCGTCGCCAGCAGCGTTAAGTCTTTTACCACAGCTTCGGCTGAAGTGATTGCCATTACTTCCACCCCACAAACCGTGGTGGCGGGATTGCCGTCTCATGCCATTACGGTTCAGTTGCAAGATAGCAATGGTAATCCAGTTAAAATTAGCAGTCCGCAGCAACTATTCCTTAGCTCGACCAGTGGGAATGGTCTCTTTTCGGCATCAGCTGATCCGTTTGCCGCCATTACATCTATTACTGTACCAGCTGATCAGAGCAGTGTGGTGGTTTACTACCAAGATAGCGAGGTAGGCAATCCGGTTCTGACTGTGTCTGATGCCGTGGTCCCCGATGGGGCTACGGGTCTAGATGATGCTCACCAGACTATTACCATTACACCGAGTAATGTGGATGCTTTTGTATTTGGAGCCATTAGTTCTCAAATAGCTGGCACACCATTTATGGTGACCGTGTCGGCTCAAGATGAATTTGGTAATTTGGTGGCTTTTACTGGCGATATTGACCTAGGTTCAGAGCCAGAAGGGGTTGAGCCGACTAGTATTTATTTAGCGGCCGGGACTTGGAGTGGCAATGTCACGATTACTACGGCTGGCAATACTCGACTCTCGGCTCATTACAACACTGTTGATAGTACCAGCGCTTTCTTTGCGGTTAATCCGGCCGGACTGGCCTCAGTGGCAATCTCGCCAGCCACTTTAACTGCTAAGGCTGGTAGTCAAACGGCTTTTGCGGCCACGGGTTATGACAGTTATGGTAACAGTATTAGCTCGGGAGTCGATTTTGCCTGGAGTCTCGATACTGGACTAGGTAGCCTGACACCAGACAACCAATCGACTACTACCTATACAGCTGCTAGTCAGATTATGACCGGCAATATTTCGGTCGAAGCTAGTCAGGATGAGGCAACGACATCGGCTACTGCGGCAGTTACTATTATCCCTGACCATTACACAATTACCACCATTAACAACCCCATCACGGCCGGAGCTAATGTGCCCACCACAGTGGCTGCTGTAGATGCCCAAGGCAATGCGGTCAGTAATTTTACTGGATCGGTAGCCTTATCCGACGAGAGCGGTTCGTTAACGCCAACTACTATTGGCTTGATAAATGGGACTTGGACGGGCAGTCTGGTCATGACTACGGCTAAGACAGGTAACCATGTATCGGCCACTAGCTATGCCGGCTCGGTGACTGGTTTGAGCAATGCCTTTGATGTGGTGCCGGCGGCTTTGGATCACTTGGTGGCTTCACCTACCAGCGTTTCACTATCAGTCAACACTAATACATCGGTATCTGTTCAGGCGTTTGACCAGTATGACAACCCGATTAGCGGCCTAACCTACGCCTGGAGTTCGACAATTGGATCGGTTGAGCCAACTGGACAATCGGTGCAATTTTCGGCCGGGACACAGAGTGGGACTGGTGTTATTACGGCTGGAACGACGCAATCGGGAACGCCAAAATCGGTAGACATTAGTGCCACAGTAACTAGCTTAAGTGTGGATCACTTTGCCTTTGGCATTATTCCAACCCAAACAGCCGGTCAATCTTTCCAAATTAACATTATGGCTAAAGACCAATATAATAATAATGTAACCAATTATACTGGCAATGGTTCGCTGACCTATTCGGCTGGAACTATTGCGCCGACTACTACGACAGACTTTAATAATGGAGTCTGGAATGGCACAGTGACGGTGAGCAAGGCGGCCAGCAACGTTTTCTTAACCTTTAGCGACGGGAGTAATTCTGGTACCAGTAATGCCTTTACGGTGTCGCCATCCACTCTCGATTCGGTCAGTATCAGTCCGAGCTCAGCGAGCGTTAGCTTGAGCCAGTCGTTGCCGCTCACGGCCACAGCCTACGACGCGTATAGCAACGCCATTACTGCGGGCATCTCATACACTTGGTCGGTTACAGATGAATCGTTAGGTACGCTGAGTCCAACTAATAATGCCACTACGACCTTTACAGCTACAACCAAGTCGGGCAGCAGCTACATAAATGTTGAGGTATCGGTTGGGGCGATTACCAAGACTAACAGCATTGTGCTGAATGTATTGCCGGGGGCATTGCATCACTTTAGCTTTGACACGATTTCCTCTCCTCAGCCAACCCAAAGCCTGGTGGCCATTAAAATAACCGCCCGTGATCAATATAACAATGTCGTCACCAGTTTTGCTGATTCAGTAACGTTGTCAGATAAATCAGGCACCATTACTCCCAGCCAAACTAACGACTTTACTAATGGGGTGTGGAATGGCTATGTGCGAATGAGCAATGTGTATAGTCAGAATACTATTACAGCCTCATTGGGCTTAGTTATTGGCGAGTCTAATACTTTTGACGTTATTTCAAATTTACTCGATTATGTGGTGGTTACCCCTTCTACCACTCATGTGACGGCTGGGCAGAGTCAAGCTTTTTCCGCCCAAGGCTATGATACGTTTGGTAATGCTATTGTGGGCTTGAGCTATCAGTGGTCGGTAATTGGGGCAATTGGAACAGTCTCATCAACTTCTGGCGTATCGGTGACTTTTACGGCCGCGACAGCCACTGGTCAGGGAATTGTGCGAGTATCGGCTAATCAAGGCGCTATTACTAAATTGGCTGACTCGGCGGTTAAGGTAGATGCGGCTAGTTTGGATCACTTTAGCTTCTCAACCATGATCGACAGGACGGCGGGACAAAGCTTTAGTGTAACCATTACGGCCCGAGACACATATGAAAACATTATTACTACCTTTAATGGAGCGGCTGCTTTGTCTGATGATTTGGATGGGATTGTCCCCACCACCACCGATCCATTCACCAATGGCACCTGGACGGGCATGGTGTCGCTGCAAAAGAGTGGCATTACGCATATTGCAGCCAGTTATGGTGCGGTTAGGAGTGTCTCCGACCCGATTGCGGTTAGCCCGGCATCGCTAAGTCAGGCGGTAATTAATCCATCGCCAGTTAAAGTAACGGCGGGCAAGTCGATTGCTATTGTGGCGGACGGGCAGGATCAGTTTGGCAATAGCATTGAAAATCTAGCCTATACCTGGAACGTTACCAGTACTGTAGGAACATTAGCTAGCTCGTCTGGCAAGGAAGTAACATTGACGGCCGCCCAGCGAACAGGTAGCGCGACCATCGGGGTAATCGTAACGGCTGGACAACTCTTAGCCACTGCTTCGGCAGATGTGACGGTTATGCCCGACGATTTGATTCAGTTTCAATTTGCGGCCATTAACTCACCGCAGATTGCCGGAACGGCTTTCCAGATTGCTATTACGGCGGCCGACCAGTTTGGTAATACTATTACCAGTTTTAACCAACCGGTTAAGCTGAGCGACGGTACTAGTACCATTTCACCAACCCAGACGGCCAACTTTGCCAGTGGGGTATGGAATGGTTCGGTAACTATTACCCAAACGGCCGAAACAGACAAGATTATTGCCCAGTATGGCTCGGTGCGAACTGAGAGCGGGTCTTTTGAGGTTAAGGCTGGCGAGCAACAAGTATTCTTGACGGTGGTATCGGGTAGCAATCAAAAAGGAGCAGCGGGCAAGCCATTGGATAATCCCTTTGTGGTAAAAACCGTGGACTTGTTCGGCAATCCGTTGCAGGGTGTGCCGATTAAGTTTTCGGTGGACTCGTATCCAGTGGATGCTATTAGCTATGGCTTGAGCCCAGATGAGATTGAGACAGATGGTGAAGGGTTGGCCCAGTCGATGTTCTCGTTGGGCAATAAGGTGGGAACGTATATTGTTAATGCTTCTATCTCTGGACGGTCGTCGGTGTCGGTCAGTTTTTATGCCATTGCCACGGCCTCGTCGGCGGCATCGATTAAGGTGATGCCCGGGGCGACGGTGTTGCTGGTTAATAGTTCACAAATTTTTACAGCCGAAGTCTATGACGGATTTGGTAATATTTTATCGTCGGCCCAAGTAAACTGGTCGGTGGCAAATGGCGGCGGGACGATTGACCAGAGTGGCATGTTTACGGCCAGCACAGCGACAAAAACGTTTAAAGATACGGTGGTGGCGACGGTGGATGGAGTGAGTGGCTATGCCACCGTGACGGTAACGACGTTGCCGGGGTTAACGGGGGATAATCGAGAAGGAGCAGGCTTGCTGGATCATTTGGTGGTAACGCCACACGACCCGACGGTCCAAGTCGATGGCAAACTAGCCTTGAGTGTGGCCGCTTATGATCGCTACAATCAGGAAATTCCCCGCCAGAGTCTGACCTACGATTGGGCCAGCGAGATTGGTAAGATTGAACCACCTAATTCATATCTAACTACCTTGGAGGTGGGGCAAGAGATTACGTCGGGCAAGGTGTCGGTGTTGGTGAATCAGACCGATAAGCAGCGGACGCAGTCTGGTACGACGACGGTGATTGTGGCACCGAGTTCTAAGGGATACATAGCGGTGCAGACGCCCAATGATGCAATTACCTCTGGTGATGAGTTTAAGTTGACCTTGGTGGCTTATACTGGCGAAGGTAAGGTCGATGAAAACTTTAGCGGGCCGGTTGAGATTTCTGATTCGACAGAAACAATTTTGCCGGGTAAGTCGGCCACCTTTACCAAGGGGCAGTGGAGTGGCAATGTGTCGATTAATGCGGCCGATGATAGCACAGTTATCAAAGTGGCCGGTGGAAGCTTGCTTGGTGTGAGCAAGAGTCTTAAGATAGCTAGTAAGTATTCATTCAAGCGGGCCGAAGCTAAGGGGATCTGGGCGGCGCCCTATAACTTTATTGCCTCGGTCGGGGAAGCGTTTGCTAATTTTGTCCATTCGTTCTTTAGAGTGTCGGGCAAGTTCCCAGAGACGACGCGGAATATTGCCTCTGGTACGGTAGCAGGCTTGGGCTTTTTGGGAGCAGCGATTGGGTTTGGTTGGGCCATGGCCAGAGGCATGGAGGCGATTGGGCGGAACCCGTATGCCAAGACCAAGATTATGGGTAGCTTGGGATTAGCCTTGTTAATAAGTATTGGGTTTGCCGGGCTGGCGTTCTTGGTGGCTGGGTTTATTAAGTTCTTTTAGGGGAGAGGTACGTACACGTGTACGTACATAAATGCCTATTTAAATAGGTATTTATGATACATCGCCTAAGCGTCCAGGTTAGGCACGTCGTTTAATTACGTATGAAGGTTGCTACATTTTTACAATCTAAGAGATGGTTGAGGAAGGCGCGGGTGGCGTGGCAAAACGTGGCTGGACTAAAAACAGACCGCAAGAAAATGGCGGCAGGGGGAGTGGTGGCCATTCTCATTGCGGCAACAGTCGTCCTATCTCTAGGTCAACCAACCAAAGCGGCGTCTTACAGTATTGATGGAAAGCAGTTGCTGGATGGGATAAGCAACTTTAGCACTATTAATACGAGCAAAGATGGAGCCATTAGCCTGCAAGCAGGAGATTTGGGGGAGTGGCATGGGTACGACGGAATGTCGATGATTCCCGACTTGGGTGCCTACTACGATACTGGGCTTATTTACGGACCTAATAAAACACTTTACTTAATGAGCTATGGTACTAGCTGTCGGTTTCGCACTTACTCAATTGAACTACAGACATGGTCCGACTTAACCCCTCCACCAATATTGTGTACAGACGGTATGAGTCTGGTGTACGACCAAGAGCGTTACCTTTACTACTTACCAGGTGGCGATGTGCCCTCGTTTTTCCGATACGACATAGCTACAGATACTTGGACAACACTGCCGGATGCACCAGCAACTATCTCCCGTCGGGGCGATGCCACTTTTGTCCCATCTGGGGCTGGTGCGATTTACGTATTCCGTGGTGGCACTTCGGCCATGATGTTGCAGTACGATATCTCAACTAAAACCTGGACACAAAAGGCGCCATTCCCGAATAGCGGTAACATTGACTTTGGCCTCACTCTAACATGGGATGGCTCAGGGGGTATCTATGCCCAGAGAAACAATAGTACTGAGTTTAAGAAATATACCCTGCTGACTGACTCTTGGTCTACAGCTCCATCACCACCATCGATTGGATCTCAATATAACGATTTAATGGCTCTGTCTGGGAAGCTTTACTCAATACAGCTCGATTATAGCGGTACCACAAGTGGTGGCGAACGAACCTATTTATCAGTGCTTGATTTAACGACGCAATCATGGGCGCAATTAGAGCTCCCTCCACATGGTTATAGCCAAGACCCTTCACCTGTCATCACGTCTGATGGCCAAGACACCTTGTATACTATTTCTGGCACTAATCCACGAGCGATCTATCGTTATACGATTTCGGCCAATAGCTGGAATAATCCAGACAATTTAGGACCACATGACAGTGATTTTTCTAGCATTTACCACGGTCAGCCAATCTTTGACGGTGATCATACAGTCTACTACTCTACAGGTTATAGTCAGAATAGCTTCGATGCATTATTCAAATTAGATTTAAATACTCATGAAGCAACTGCTATTAATACGTATCCTGCAACAGCCGAAACCCACGTAGGCTTTTCCGGTGTTTATTTTAATAACAACCTCTACCTCACCTCTTACAGTAATACGTACTCATTTGTCAAATATGACATACAGAATGACAACTGGATATTACTGCCAGACCTGCCAGTTAGAGCCTATTACGGTATGGCCCTGGTGGATGGTGGCGATGGGTTTATTTATGCATCTTTTGGCGGAGGTAGTAGAAGTTTTTACCGCTTTAACGAAGCAATTGGTTGGCAGCAAATGCCAGATATGCCGCTGGGGGTTAATCACACCAGCGGGTCAATGACAAAGATTGGCAACTATCTTTACCACTTGGCTGGCGGAAGCGACTATCGAATTATGCGATTTGACCTATCTAATAAACAGTGGCTTATTCTGGATACAACTACTCCCAATGGGAACCTAGAGTACGGCAGTGCCATGATTGGAGATGGCAATCAGTACCTGTATGTAGTACCAAGTAATCGACTAGAGGGACAAGCTCGCCGATTCTACCGTTACGATATTGTAAATAATAAATGGAAGCGCATGGCAGACCTTCCTGCTCAGGTCAATTTAATGTCAGCGGGGTTTTATAACGCAGGCAACGATAGACTCTATTTCGCGCCATCGATTGCCCTTCCCTACTTATGGCACTGGACGCCAACAGCAGATACCTATGTGGCTAAGGGGAGCTGGTATTCAAAAACGCTGGATCTCACTCAGGTTCAAAACTGGAATGCCATTCAAGCGACTAGTAGCGGTAGCGGCACAGTCACGATTTTTACCCGAAGCTCGGCGACGGGTCGAATCTGGAGCGAATGGCAAGAAGTGGTGAGCAATGTGGTCGCCTCGCCGCTTAATCCGTATTGGCAACTGAGAGTAGACCTACAAGGCAATGGTTCGACTACGCCAACAATATCTGGTATATCGTTGCAATATAGTCAGGAAATCACTGCTCCAACTTTGCCGTCCCAATTTAGTGCTCGGGGAACCAAGGATGGGGAAGTGTTAAGCAGTGGACAAACGTACGAGTATCAACATCCCTACTTTAGCTGGCAAGGGGCTACCGATGGGTCTAACGGTTCTGGGGTGGCAGGGTACTACGTCTATTTTGGTGAGGATTCTAATGCTGATCCGGAGACCAAAGGAAATTATCAGACTAATACAGATTATACTGTCACTACAGCCATGAGCGCTGGGTCGGTGACCTACTTGCGCCTAAAGGTTAAAGATAAGCTGGGCAATGTATCCGATGCCGCGACTTATTTTAGCTACAGGTACTTCTATATTTCACCACCAGGTTCAATCTTAAAAACGACTAAGGACGAATTTGCCCAAGGAGAAAATTCATTAGTCGATCTAAATAGTATTGATGGGTCATTGCGGCTACGTCAACAACCAGGTGGATCCTGGTCAACTGGACCAATTCAGCCCCTACCCGACGGTACTTATGGCGGTGCCGCACAAGTTGTGGGTAACTATCTCTACGTCTTGAGGGGTAATAATACTAGCACCTTCTGGCGATATCATTTGGTTAACCAAATCTGGGAGCCTCTGTCGGATACCCCCGATACAATTAACTCAGGAAGTGCAATGACTTGGGATGGCGATCGGTACCTGTATGTTATGAGAGGTAACACGACGGCGAACTTTTACCGCTATGATATCCAGAATGCAACCTGGAGTAGCCTGCCCAATTTACCCGTTCAAGCTCGAGCAGGTTCTGATATTGAATATTTAGGCAACGGCGTGCTGGCTTTTATTTTTGCTGGCACAACAGATTTTTACCTCTACGACATTGCTTCGGCCGCGTTTGAGACCAAAACGTCAATGCCTGTCACAGTTGACCCTAGTCGCGCCGGAGCGGGGCTATGGTACGACGGTCACGGGCTGCTTTATGCCTATCTAGGCCAGTTCTATTTGCAGGGAAATGTGTATCGAGAGAATATGGTTGTCTACTCGATGCAGAACGACTCTTGGAAAACTTTGGCTCGACCGCCGTCTAACACTTATTATCCGGAAAACAACCTGGTGGGAGATGGCCAAGGCAACCTGTATATTTTTGGGAACGATCTGGCTTTTGGTGGAAGTCCTCACACTATGGCATCCAAGTATTCCATTGCCAAAGACACTTGGCAGAATATACCGGACTTTAATGCCATGGTAGTCAGAGGCACAGTTGCTTCAGACAACAATCGCTATATTTATATTATCCCTTCTACTGGTGGTGGCGATGTGCGCTTAATCAGGTACGATACCTGGAATAATAAATTTTCTCCGCCTGGCCTGCAGATTGATGCGTATAAGCGGCTGCCATGGGATGAAGTCGAGCGATCTAATTGGTCAGTTGAAAATGCTACAACAGCAGCATTTGATGGTCAGGACACGCTATATGCCTTCAGCTACTCCGAAAGCGTCGCTTCGCGCTTTATTGCCTACAGGATCTCCTCGGGCGAGACCACCTATTTGCCGCCAGCTCCGATAGTTGGAAACAACGGCTCAATGGCTTATATGGATGGATACATCTACTATATGCCTGCCCTTTCTACAACATATTTCTTCCGCTACAATATCGGTACACAGACATGGGATAGAATGACGAACTTGCCAGCTTCTGGCTATAAACCAGGGGCACAGACTCTCATCGCCGCAACCGATGGGAAGATCTATGCTTTGCGCGGAAATAATCCGCAATTCTACCAATATACGCCTAATAGCGGTGGTGGCAGCTGGTCGACTCTGGCTAATATCCCAGGCAACCCTCAGCACGGCTCGGCTATTTACGATTCGACCAATAACGATATTTATGTATTGCGAGCTAATTACTCCAACGACTTTTACCGATACGATATTGATACCAATAGCTGGAGTGTACTAGCTGACTTCCCGCAGAATATATCGTATGGCGAAAGCATGGCGATTAAGGATGGTGCTATTTATGCCTCGGCAGGCGTTGGCAGTGCTAAGATGTTTATTTACTCTCTTGCTGGTGATGCCTGGACAAATGGCACAGATGCGCCAGAACAGTTTACTAGCGGTTCTCTCATTATTAAGGTGGACGAACAGCGCGCCTTAGTATTTAGCCACGGTAGCCCTGGGTTGTGGCAATTTAATTTCCCGGCGGCAGATAGGGGGTTTAATGGGTTGGCGACGCATACGTCTCAGCCGATTCAGATTGAGGGGCTGTATGATTACGCTACGCTTAAGGCTGAGGCGGAGATTCCGGACAATACGGCAGTGGAGATGTGGACGCGGACGTCGGCGGATGGGGACACTTGGGATGACTGGAAGTTGGCTGATCAAGCTAAGTATTATGGTGGACAGTTGTCGACTCACGTTACTTCCACCCCGCGCAAATTTACTCAGATTAAACTGATTTTATATTCGTATGACAATGTCTTTACGCCAACAGTGGATAGTTATGCGCTGGACTATTATTTCGACACCGATCCACCAACTAACCCATCCATTATGACGCCATACACCGATGCGACCAAGTCAACTGAATTGCTTAATAATCGTTGGTATAACTTTGCCAAACCAGTACTAGACTGGCCGGACCCGGGTCAAGCTGGTGGAGCCACCGATGGCGAGCTAGGGTCGCACGTTAAAGGCTACTGGGTCTACTTTGGTACCGATGAGACCGCGCTACCAGAGACGGCTGGCCAGTTTGTGACTGAGACACAGTTTGAGGCCAATTTGACTCAATCTAACGTCTACTACTTGCGTATCCAAGCGCAGGACGAAACGGGAAACATTGACCCCAATGTATTTGCGCCGTTTATTTACAAATTTGATAACACGCCGCCAGAGAATCCACCGTTTATTTCGGTCACGCCATCGGGCTACACAGCTAAAAATATCTACACCTTCCAATGGCCTAACGCCTCCGACGCTCACTCCGGCATTGCGGCCTATTGCTACCGTACTGGCGCCACGACAGGGGCATTCTCGACTGAGACCTGCACCACCGACTTGCACTTAGATAACGTGCCAGCCGCCTACCTATCTGGGACCAACGTTTTCTATATCCGAACCAAAGACGTAGCTGGTAACTATGCCTCATCTTCGGCCCAAGCCTCGTTCTACTACTCAACCGACCCACCAGGTCCTGTCCAAAACCTGCGGGCTATTCCGCCAGTCTCGGCCCAAAACTTGTTTGCCTATACCTGGGAACTGCCAGCCGTGTTTGCTGGAGACCCAGATCGGTTGACTTACTGCTACAGTATTAACGAGCTACCGACCAGCATTAACACTACCTGCACTACTGACAAATTTATTCAGGCCTTTAAGGCAGCCACCCAGCAGGGGACGAACATTATCTATATGGTGGCTAAGGACGAAGCCAATAATGTTAACTGGAATAATTATGCTTCGGCTAACTTTATTGCTAACACCGTATCGCCAGGCATCCCACTCAATCTGGTGGCTACTGACTCGTCTGACCGCAATACTAACCGCTGGTCGTTGACGTTGACCTGGACCAAACCCACCTTTGAGGGTAATGGAGTGGACCACTATATTGTGGAGCGGTCAGAGGATAATCATACCTTTGAGAGCTTGGGTACAGTCAGTACGGCGGCCTTTGTCGACCTGACGGTGGCGCCAGAAAAGATTTATTACTACCGGGTGCGGGCTTCGGATAATGTGGATAACACCGGCGGGCCGTCGGGTATAGTGTCGCAGCAGGCTCAGGGACGATTTGTTAGTCCGCCAGAAATTGTGTCGGCGCCAGTTGTGCGGGCCGGTTTTGACCAGGCCGACGTGAGCTGGGTGACATCGCGCGGTTCGTCCAGTTTTGTTTACTACGGCACCAAGCCTAACGATCTGCAGCAGAGTAAAGGGTCGTTGGATGATGTTTCGGAGCACCACGTAACCATTACTGGTCTGTCGCCCTCGACAGTGTATTACTACAAGGTGCAAAGTTTTGACGCCGATCGCAATTATAGTCTGGCTGACTCTTATTCACAAATTTACACGTTTAGAACCAGCGAGACGGCCCGCATCTATGAGGTGCGATCGAGCGATATTACCTTGAGCGCGGCTATTATCCAATGGCAAACGTCTGTAGGAACTAAGACTAAGGTGGAGTATGGTACTAATACTGATTATGGTTTGCAGCAGGAGGCAGAGGATGACGGGTTGGTGCGTAGCCACTTTATGCGCCTGGTAGGGCTGCAGAGTGGGACGCAGTACCACTACCGAGTGGTGGCGACGACCGAGTTTGGCAGCGTGATTAATAGTGACGACTATACGTTTACGACTGTGCCGCTGCCCAAGGTGTCCAATGTCAGGTTCCAGCCACTGCTTGACCGACCGACTATTGCTGTGGCGGTAACATGGACAACTAATGTGCCGACGGATTCGTTTATTACCTACAGCGCAGTAGGGTTGACTAAGGAGGAGGCCAGCGGGGAGCTAACTACGGACCACCGTTTAGAGTTGAGCGATTTGGCTGGAAGCGCCGAGTATCTGGTGTCGGTTCGAGGTCGCGATCGGTATGGCAACCTGGCTACTGCCGATAACCAGCGCTGGACCTCGCAAGTAGATACGCGAGTACCAACCATTGACAATGTGTCGGTAGACGTGGCGACTATGGGGGCCTGGGGTAATGGTAAGGCGCAGATGATTGTGTCCTGGCATACCGATGAACCATCGTCATCGCAAATAGAGTATCGCGCAGCCAGTGCTGATAAATCAACCACGACCACGCTAGATCCAGAACCGAAGACAAATCATGTGGTAGTTATTTCCAACTTAGATTTGGCACAAATCTATCGGATTAAGCCAATTTCCCGAGACATTAGCGGCAACACTGCCTATGGCCAAGAGGTAACTGCCGTTACCCCAGACAGCCAAAATTCGCTGCTGGATATTATCCTTAAGACGCTGCAGAGTATATTGGGGCAATAAATAGGGATTTATGGTAAATCGTTAATCGTCTATCGCAAATCGTAGATCGTAAACCCCGATTGAGTCGGGGTAAACCGTTATTCTTTGTCATTCTCGACCCGATCGAGAATCCCTGCGCTGGAATGTACGTACATGTGTACGTACATGTGTACGTACTTCTCTCCGCTTTGTGTCATTCCCGGCTTGACTCCGATCAAATCGGGGTGAATCGGGAAGCGTTGATCGTTGATCGTTTTTGTGTCATTCTCAGCTCGACTGAGAATCTGATTCTCGATCGGGTCGAGAATGACACGAATAAAGCATTCTTGCTCTTCAGCGCAGCGAGCCATCCTGCCATCCAGCCGAGTTTTGCTCGGCGAGTCTTCCGCATCTTCCAGTGCTTGTGCTTGCCTGTCAGGGTACGGTAGAGTATATGGTATGGATAGGTACGTGCGCAGCCTGTGGGCTGCAGTTGTTGGTTCATGGTTCATTCCTCCCCTAGCGGGGCGGACAGGGGTTTATAGTCGATGGTTCTTTCACGTTGGTGCTAGGAGGCGGAGCCGACGTGGCAATCTAGGCCAGACTGCTTCTCAGCCTGGAAGATTCTTCGGCAAGCCTCAGAATGACACGAATGGTGTTATCCTCGCAGCGGCAGGAAGCGGATTCTCGATCGGGTCGAGAATGACACTAATAAAAACCTGGACGCTTGAAACTGGACGCTGGACGCTTACGTTACTGCCTAGTCCCTCTATTCGCAAGACTGCAGTCATTGGACTGGCAGCTCTCCTGGTTGCAACGACCCTTGTGCCCATCTTGAACTTTATCCAACCGAATGAGGCACAGGCGGCCTGGTATAACGAAGACTGGATGTTTAGGAAAGGGATTACTGTTACCCATGAGAGTGATGAGTCTAATGTGTATACAACAGTGGAGCTAGATACTTCGGATACGACAAGATTCAAGAGTGATTGTTCGGATCTTAGATTTACTGATTACAATGGGACGACTATTCCGTACCATGTTGTGTCTGGGTGTGGGACGGCTTCGACGGAGATTGAGCTACTCTTTGGATCACTGCCAGCTGGAGAACAAACACTCTACGCTTACTATGGTAATGCTTCAGCTAGTGATACGCGTGTGTTAGATAGTTTTAATAATGAGGCAGCTGGGGTAACGACGAGCTTTGGGAGTGAAGAATCTTCTGCAGGACCAATAGCTGAGTGGAAGTTTGATGAAGGGTATGGGACAACTGCTCATGCGTCATCCTGGAGCGGAGCGATAGGATCTCTTGATGGGACGATTAATGGAGCGACGTGGCAAAGTGAGGAGATGTGTCCTAGCGGGAAGTGTCTCTTTTTTCACGGGGTGAACGATTATGTGGAAATGGGCTCTTCGGAAAATTTGAAAGGTTTATCAAAAATTGCATTAAGCGCCTGGATTAAACCTGATGCTATAAAATCTGGTCATATCTTGGGCCGAGAATTGTCATATAAACTGGATCTAGATGCACAAGGTCACATTAGACTTCTACTGAACAATGGAGGATGGAGCTCATTTGTGTCATCTGGTACTCTTAGCCAAAATATTTGGCATCTAGTGGTCGGAGTATATGATGGTTCAAACGTCCGATTGTACATTGATGGGAAGTTAGACCCTCAGACACACTTGGTTGGGGGGGCTATAGTTGATAATACAAGGAAATTTACAGTAGGTAGTTATGACGCAGGAGGCAGCTACAGTACAACTTTTTTGGGTTCGATTGATGATCCAAAAGTTTACAGCTATGCCCGCACTCAACAACAAATCCAACAGGACTATATAGCGGGCATAACTAGTCTTAACCAACAGCAGGCTAACTTGTCTAATGGGTTGGTGGGGTATTGGAAGATGGATGAATCCAGCTGGAACGGGACAGCGGGCGAAGTGCAGGACGCTAGTGGGAATGGGAATAATGGGCAGTCGATAAATGGAGCAGCGGTTGGTGGCGGCAAGTTTGGTAATGGTGGGAGTTTTGATGGGGTGGATGATTATATGCGTGTTGATTACAGTAATAGTCTAAATCTTCAAGCTGGTTTTACCGTGTCCTTGTGGCTTTACAACAGAAAGCCTCCTGGTACAAATTACCATAAAACGATTTTGTACCATGAAACTTATCAAACGAGTGGATTCAGAGCTGATATTAAAGCGAATAACACGGTTATGCTAAGTACAATCCAGTCTGGTGGCAATATAGAGTTAACTACTCCTGAAATATTAGATGTAAATCGATGGTACTATTTAACGTTTGAGTATTCGTCCCATAATTCGACCGCATCTTTATATATCGACGGCGTAAAGTCAGCTACGCAAAGCGGGACATATATTCCAAACTTAAGCAGTATCTTCCAGTTTGGCACTGCCGCCTCAGATGCACGTTTTAATCTCGATGCTACGTTGGATGAAACTCGGATTTACAACCGCGCTCTTTCCAGCACCGAAGTCCAACAACTCTACAATTATGCCCCCAAACCTGTGGCCTATTATGATTTTGAGGAAGGGGCGGGGAATTCTGTTTATGATAAGTCTGGGAATGGGAATATGGGGACTTGGAGTGGAACAGGCGTCCGCTATGCGGCTGGGCAGGTTGGCAAAGCGGGTAGTTTTAATGAGACGGGAGCGACTAACGATTGGGTTGATTTAGGGAGCAACATAGTGGTGCGGAGGAGTGGGACTTTGGGCGCATGGGTAAGGGTTGATGATGAAAATGAATCGGTGGGGCTGACTGAGGAGATAGTTGGAAACAGTCAAGGATTTAGATTAACGTATAGTTACGATAAGCCAACTAATGAATGGAAGTGGGGGGCGTTTGTTGGTAACTCTCTTTGGACCCCAGGATACCGATATATTAATTCTCCTGGGATGACTAGGCATCAATGGGTATATGTGTCAGCTGTGCGGGATTTTGAGGCTCAAAAGTTAACATTATATGTTAATGGGGTGTCGGTTGGTGAAGTTACCAATGTGCCAAGTGACGTGTTGCCTCAGTTTGACTGGCATATAGGCAAACGGGATTTGAGTACTAAGTTTAAAGGGTTAATTGATGAGGTAAAAATATATAATTACGCTCGGACTCCCGGTCAGATTGTGCAAGATATGCAGGCGGGGCGGCCGGTGGTGGATAGTCCGATTGGGTATTGGAAGTTTGATGAAGGGCAGGGAATAGCGGCACATGATTCTTCGGGGATGGGCAATGATGGAACTTTATCCTGTCAGGGTGATGGTTGTATCTTGCCTGAATGGCTGGATGGAAAGCAAAGCGGCGCGCTATTTTTTGACGCGGCGAATACGAATAATAACCCTACAGTCACTGTAGCGAATACCAACCTACATGCTATGGGCGATGTAACAGTTGCAGCTTGGATTAAACCGTCATCCAACTATACTGATACTCTCGGGTCAATTGTACGAATGGGGCAGTACTCTGATATGGAGTACTCTCTTACCTACAACCATACATATCACTATGCCCAATTTAGCTGGTATGACGGAGCTTTTAAAACCATTACTTCTGGGGGCAATACCGTTTTGGAGGATGAGTGGTCTTACGTTGTTGCAGTGCGACGTGGTACTACAGTCCATCTTTATATTAATGGGAGAATGGTTCGGTCTGGGACTATTACTTTGCCTACGGTTGAATCTGCAACTTCATTTTCTATTGGCCGAAGTAATACTGTAGGGGTGCCACAAGATTTCTCTGGTCATATAGATGAACTAAAAGTTTACAACCAAGCACTTACCTCTCAAGATATCTTAGTCGACTACAATCAGTCTGTTGGAAGCATTATGGGTAATACTTCGACGGAATCGGCTACGTCTGGCACTGGCCAGACGGCGACTAAACCAAGTAATTCAGCTGGGAGTGAGTATTGCGTACCTGGGGATGCTGCTAGTTGCGCCAAACCGGTGGCGGAGTGGGATTTTGAAGACGGGTCGGGATTTACGGTTAAAGATACGTCCGGGAATGGGAATAATGGGACGTGGAGTGGGACGGGCAATGCCTTTGCGGCGGGTAAGGCAGGAAAGGCTGGAAATTTTAATGGGGTGGACACTTCTGTAAGTTATGCTAGTTCGATTCCGTTTGGAACGGGCGACTTTACGATTGGGGCTTGGTTTAAGATGGATGGTGAAGGCGGGGTGGGAGTGAATCAGTTATTTACTCAGCGGACCAATGTTATTGGGGTTGGCAAGCAGTCTGTTACGCTTGGAGTTATGAGCGATAAGCGGGTTATGTTTCAGATCCGGGACAATGAAGGCGACCTGGTTCCACTTAAGCCGAGTGCTGTTCTGGAATATGGTAACTGGTACTATGTGTCAGCGGTAAAGACGTCATCCAATACGTATGTTTACCTCAATGGTCAGCTTATTGGGACTAATAATCACTCACTAACTGGTAATTTTAGTTCGGAGACCGATATTAGGCTTATTGGTAAAGATAGATATTCCTTTGGCGACAGAGCCTTCTTTAATGGCCAGATTGACCAGATGCGTATTTACAACTACGCTCGTACTCCAGCTCAGGTTGCCTGGGACTATAACTATGGTAAACCAATAGCTCAATATAAATTTGATGAATGTAGTGGAAGTGTTGCCCATAATTCGTCATCCTGGAGCGGAGCGATAGGATCTGGGGATGGGACGATTAATTTAGGAAGTAGTGGTGTAACAACAGTAGGTAATTGTGAGAATGCGAGTAGTGCCTGGGGAATGGCTAAGAGTGGGAAGTATAACAGTGCCATGAGTTTTGATGGGGTGGATGACGAGGTTCGTGCTAGTTCAAGTCTGTTTGATTTAACTGATAATTTTTCAATCTCAGCCTGGATAAAGCCACAAGTGGATAGTAATGAGAATTATACGATTGTTGGGAGCAGTCAGTATGCTGTTTCGGGTCGGGATTGGTATTTCCACAGAAGGCGGTCTGGACTTGGTAATCAGCTTGCATTTGGCATGATAGACAGACAAATTACTAGCAACTTAGCTATACTGCCCAATATATGGACCTATGTGCTGTTTGTTTTGAATAATGGTAGGGCTGAGTTGTACCTGAATGGTCGACTGGATGCAGTTAGTGCTGCCTTTGGCGCTATCACTTCTGGCAATACAGGGATTGTCATTGGGAATAGAGGCAATGCGTTAAACATGATGAGAGGTCAAATTGATGATGTGCAGATATTTAACTATGCTTTGACGGATACTCAAGTTAAGGCGCTCTATAACGGTGGGGCGGTGAGGTGGGGAAAATAAATAGGGATTTAAATCCCTATTTATTGCAAATCGTAAATCGTTAATCGTTGATCGTTTTTGTGTCATTCCCGACTTGATCGGGAATCGGATTCTCGATCGGGTCGAGAATGACAGGTGGTGGGTGGGTCGAGAATGACAGTAAGAAGAGGACTCCTGCCACCCAGCCATAAACCAAGCTAGTTTTGCGAACCCTCCGGGTTGGGTCTGGAGTGGAAGGTTGGCATTGCTGCGAACCCGACGGGTTGGGTGGGATTGACTTGCAGCTTGCGGCTAATACCGCCATACTGTACATGGCTGCCTGATGCGCGGCTGTATAGCCTATGAGCGAAACTAGTGCACCAACCAGTCCGGTTGAAGAATTTGTGACCAAAGCGCCGATTATTGAGGCCGTTGGTCTGTCCAAGGTCTACCACGTCGGCAAGCAAATGATTAGCCCTGTCTCAGACATAACCTTTCAGATTGGGTATGGCGACTTTGTGGTTATTTTTGGTCCGTCTGGGTCGGGTAAATCAACCTTGTTGAATATTTTAATGGGAGTGGAGCAACCGGATTTAGGTCAGGTGCTATTAAAAGGCGAATCGCTGTATGACTTTAGTGACGAAGAGCGGACCACTATTCGGCTGAGGCGGTTTGGCTTGATCCCGCAGGATCAGTTTTGGCTGGAAACGATGGATGTGGGGCACAATGTGGCCCTACCACTGTTATTGCAAGGCAAAACAACCTCCCAGGCTTTGCAGCCGGCCCAGGCCCAATTGGAGGCGGTTGGCTTGGCCGATAAGCATAAGCAAAAAGCCTACGAGCTATCCTCTGGACAGCAGCAAAAAGCTTCGATTGCTCGGGCACTGGTTAACGACCCATGGGTGGTGTTTGCCGATGAGCCAACGGCCCACCTTGACTCTAAATCGATTGCCGACGTTATCGACACCCTGCTAATGGCCAACAAGCAGGGCTTAACGGTCATTATGGTCACCCACGATATGGAGTTTTTAAAGTATGCCAAAAAGTGGTTCTTTGTCCGAGATGGTCGATTGTGGGACATTAAAGACCAAAAGAACCCTTTCCATGACTTGCAGGAAGCCATGACCTATGTAGAAGCGCAGCAGGAGAAGTCGTAAATGAAGTGGCTGTTTTTAAGCCGACTGGCGGTGGGTAACTTACTCAATAAACGCTTGCGAACTGGACTAACGGTGGGCGGAATTGCCCTAAGTGTGGGGGTTATGGTCTTTTTGTTGGGGCTGGGGACTGGACTGCAGCGAATCGTAACCACCGAGATTGCGCAGTCGGGCTCGCAGCAGACTATTTCGGTTACCTCCAAACGAACTAAGCAATTAAAGCTGGATAGCTCGGCTCTGTCACGACTGAGCTCGATTAGCGGAGTATCTAGTCTGGAGCAGCAAGTTGGCTTGTCTGGCCGGGTTACCTATCACGGTATTTCGCTGGACATGCCAGTATATGCGGTCAGCAAAGGGTTTTTGGATACCACCACCTACCAATTAGTGGCCGGAGAAATATTTACCGCTCAGAGCGCCACGGAGAAACAGCTTATTATCAGCACTCGCGCCTTGCAGGCCCTGGGCTTGACTAATGCTAAAGAGGCGGTGGGTAAAAGGGTAGATTTTACGATTACGGTGAACAAAGACTGGGCTACCAACCAGGCAGAGGCCAGCAAAGACTTTGCTGACAAAAACTTTACTATTATTGGTGTGGTTGAAAAAGGTAGCACACCAGTAACCTACGCGCCGCTAGAGTTTTTGCAGCAATACGGTATAAATGCGGCCAGCGAGGTGGCGTTGACGGTAACGGTGCCGGACAAAATCTCGGCAGTGCGAGAGACTGTGGAGCAAATGGGATTTCAGACAGCAAGCATACGTGATACAATCGACCAAGTAAATCGTATCTTTGGGGTTATTCAGACAATTTTAATTATTTTTGGCGCCATTACCTTGGTAATCGCGGTGTTTGGTACCCTTAATACGATTACCATAGCTCTGGTTGAACAGACCCGCCAAGTCGGGTTTTTGCGCATACTGGGGATTAGCAAGCAAGACGTCAGGCGACTATTTATGCTCCAGTCGATTCTATTGTCGTTTAGCGGAGTGGTGCTAGGAATTGGCTTGGGGATTGGCTTAGGCTCCATCTGCAATGGCCTGGTTTGGTACATGGCCAAGCAGAGTGGAGTGGCGGCATGGCAGCTGTATCAATTGCCGTATGTGGCCATTTTGCTATTGCTGGTATGTGCGGCTGGCCTAGGCTGGCTACTAGGCCTCGGCCCAGCCAGAAGAGCGGTAGGATTGCGGCCGCTAGAAGCGTTGCGAGTGTAAATTATCATGTCTATGTTACTGCCCGGTCTGGTTATTATAGTAACCATTGCACTGGCTGCATCGGGATTTTTCTTGATACGGCTATATCGGCAAGTAGCAGCACTCAAATCATCGTTTGCCAAATTAGGGTATGTAGTCAGACAAGATTTACAGGAATACTTTGACCAATCCGCCAATAAAGTTTTGGATATTCAACAGCAATCGGTTGAGCAGCAGCAGCAGGCAATTGAGCAAACTATGCAAAAAGTGCTGGACGAATCCAGCCAGGTGATTCAAAAAACCTTAGCCAGAGCCGAAAAACAGGCCTCCACCATTATCTTAAAAGCCCACAATGACCGCCAGCAAATCCTGGACGATGCCCGCAAGGAATCGCAGCAGTACTTGCGTCGGCTGACCGATTATTCATCGGAAGCCTTGGAGTGGTCAATGGAGCAGCTAATGAAAGAAAAGATTGACTTGAACGGCCACGAAGAACTAGTCCGCTCACTCGTATCGGTATATTTAGATGAACACAAACAATCTTGACCGCGCCAGACATATATTAATCCGCAACATGCCGCACCAACCCAAAAAGGAGGTGCTGCGGGAGTTGCATACCGTGTTAGAACGACTGCAGTTTATTCCAGAGATAAAACCGCTGTTGCAGGATGGTGACCAACAGCAGGTGCAATCGACGCTATCCTTTTTATTCCAACAGGATGTGTCGGCGGACATGTTGCTGTACCTGGCTGAGCTACACCACGCTGGGTTGAGCCATGTTCTTTTGGATGACGTTGGTCAAGAATTTTTCCGGCAATGTCAGCAGTATTATGAAGGCTTGGCCGAGATTAGAATTATAACGGCGGTGGAGATGTCGCCAGTTTTTAAGCGTCAGCTAGCTATTGAAATACTGCAGCAGCGGACAGATTCTGGCCGAGTGGTGTTTGAGGTCTTACCATCGCTAATTGGCGGCTGCCTGATTATTGATGCGGATGGTACGACAGTAGACTTTAGTTTTAAAACGAATATTGCCTTTTATGCCAGACAGTTTTTTGAGCGCAAATTTCAGGAGATACAGTCATGAACATGGCCCAGCAGCAAAAAGTTTCGGCCGATGTGGGGCGAGTAGAGTCGATCACCAATGAAATTTGTACCATAAGCGGACTGCATGGCGTAGCGTTGAATAACGTGGTGGAGCTGTCTTCGGGGCAAAAAGGGATTGTGTTGGGATTTAACCAAGAAGAAGTGCAAGCCATTTTGTTGGGAGACTATCACACGGTCACTAAGGGGGAACTGGTGCGCATTTCAGCCAGAGGGCTTAAGGTAAACACTAACGACAAGTTATTGGGCAGGGTTATTGACCCACTCGGTACGCCACTGGATGATTTGGGAGCGGTGGAGATGGCTAATGGTCGGTATATAGAGTCGGCTGCCAAACCGATTAGCCAGCGAGCTTATGTGGACCGTCCACTGTCAACCGGATTTTTGACGATTGATTCTCAAGTACCGATTGGGATGGGCCAGCGCGAACTGTTGGTCGGGGTTAAAAAGGTAGGCAAGATTGATGTGGCCATTGAGACTCTGTGTACTCAAGCTAAATTAGGCTCTGGGGTGCTGGGTATTTATGTGGCCATTGATGCCGATACGTCGTCAATTAAGCGACGAATTGCTCGCCTGACCGCTACCGGGGCTCTGCAAAACACCATCGTAATTGCCTCTCGCTCCTCTGACCCAGCTTCGCTTAACTATATTTCGCCCATGGTCGGCGTGTCGGTAGCCGAAGCCTTTGCTGTCCAAGGCAAAGATGTGGTAATTATTTTTGACAACTTGACCAGCCATGCCAAAGTGTATCGGCAGATTTCCTTGCTGATGGGCCGACCGGCTGGCCGAGAGGCTTATCCAGGCGATATTTTTTATCTACACGCTCGACTGTTAGAACGCTGCGGAGCTTTTAGTGCTGCGGCTGGCGGCGGCACGATTACTGCTTTGCCGATCGTTGAGACTCAGAGCGACGAAATTACCGACTATATTACCACCAACTTAATGTCGATTACCGATGGGCACATCCTGTTCCGGCAGAATTTGGCTAACAAGGGCATTTCTCCCGCTGTGGATAGCGGCTATTCCGTGTCTCGTATTGCCGGGCGAGCTCAAGCCACAGTTATGCGAGAGTTGTCGGATCAATTTAAGCGTTTAATGATTCAGTTTAGCGAGTTGGAAAAGTATTTAGCTTTTGGTACCGACCTTCAAGCCGATGCCCAGCAAACTATTGACTTGGGCAACAGGGCCCAGGATCTATGCAATCAATCGTTGGATGACACCTATCTACCGCATCAACAAATTGTTTTGCTGTATTTATTGATTAGCCAAAAAGTACTGTATTGGGATAGACCGCAACTCATTATGTTGCGGATACAGTTATTTACCTTTATCGAGCGACCCGAATGGAAGCCTAAGCTAGTCCAAGCAACTGCTGCGGCCAGCCTTGAGGAGGCTACGCCAATTTTAAAGGAGTTGATCGAGGCATTTACCAACCATCCCGATACGCTTAAACCAACAGAGAAAAAGCAAGCCTCGGCCGCTGAAAAAGAGACCATTATTGACCTGTTACGAGAGACAGGTGGAGCTGCTAATGCAACTGGAACCACTCAAGAATGAAATAGCCGCTATTGAGGAGCTGAGCGATATGACCAGCGTGCTGGAGCAGGTGGCTGCAAAAGAGATTAGCCGCATGCGCCAGCGAGTACTGGATAGTCGACCGTTTTTTAGCGAAGCTTGGCGGATTTATCGAACACTGCATCAGGTGGCGCCGATTAACCCTCAGGTGGTAAAGCAGGATTTGGTGGTTATGATTACGCTTAACTGGGGTATGTTTGGCAACCTGCTCAATCGAGTTATTGAGCGGGCCGACGAGGTGTATAAAAAATATACGGCCGATTTGCTGGTGACGGGCCGACTGGGTCAAGCCGAGTTTGTGCATCGGGACGAGCGAACCATGCACTTTTTTCAACTGTCCAATAAGGCTACCTTTCAGGACATGCTGCCATTACAGAAAATATTAGCTACCTATGCCCAAGTTCACTTTGTCTTTCCACGCTACTACAAAGCTTCGCACCAGGAGGTGGAAACAGTATCGTTGATTGTCTCCGATGCCTCAAAAAAGAGCGACGAGCCAATTGCACCTGGGCAATTCTTAATCGAGCCGGATGTGCAGCAGGTGGCCAACTATCTTAACCAGACCATTGTGGGGGTGTTGGCCTTTAACTTTTTTCAGGAGGCACTTTTGGCGTACAATGCTTCTCAGATGCTATCGATGCGCAATGCTCACGACCAGGCCACAGAAGAGCAGGAGCGGCTGACGTTTGAGTACCACAAGGCTAGGCGAGCTCAAATTGATGCCAAGTTGCGGGAGCTACATGGACACAAACGAGGTAAGCGATGAGCGATTTACAGTTTTCACATAATCAGGGCAGAGTCATTGAGGCGACCGGGCCAATTGTGGACGTGCTGTTTTCGTATTTAACGCCGCCGATTGGCCGATGCCTGTTTCTGCCGGAACACAATTTATACTTGGAGGTGGTGGAATATTTGCGTAATCGGGCGGTGCGCTGTCTAGCCTTGGGATCAACTGATGCGGTGGTGCTTAATGCGCTGGTTGTTGATACTCAGGAAAAAGTGTCTATTCCGCTAGGCAAGTCGGTTCTGGGCCGCGTTTTAGATGTATTTGGTCGGCCGCTGGACGAAGGGCCGGAAATAGTAGCCGAGGAGCGGCGAGCTATTGATCAGCCACCTCCGTCTTTTTCTGAAGTAGAGAATAAGCTAACTTTTTTTGAAACCGGCATTAAAGCTATTGATTTCTTTTCGCCGTTTCCCAAAGGCGGCAAGATCGGGCTGTTTGGTGGAGCCGGTGTGGGCAAGACGGTTATTATTACCGAGCTGATCCATAATATTGTCCAGATTAACCAAGGACTGTCGGTGTTTTTGGGAGTGGGGGAACGCAGTCGTGAAGGGTTTGAATTAATCGAGGAGTTAAAGAGTAAGCAATTGCTGCAGGACACTACGCTAGTGTTTGGACAAATGAATGAGACGCCTGGAGTACGGTTTAGGGCGGCTTTGACCGGGCTTACAGTGGCCGAATACTTGCGCGACAGTATGAAAAAGGATGTGCTGCTGTTTGTGGATAATGTCTTCCGCTACGCGCAGGCTGGTAGTGAGATTTCGATGATTCTAGGCCGTATGCCGTCGGATACAGGGTATCAGCCGACCTTGGGGCAAGAGATTGGCCAGATTGAGGAGCGGATTGTGTCGACCAAAAATGGGGCGATTACGTCTGCCCAGGCCGTATATGTGCCGGCTGATGATTTTACCGACCCGGCCGTTCAGACTATTTTGGGTAGCTTGGATGCCAGCGTGTTGCTATCCCGCGAAATGGCTAAGAAGAAGATTTATCCGGCAATCGATCCGCTTAAGTCGACGTCAATTATGCTGGGGTCACACCTAAACCCGGACCACTACGTGGCGGCTACCCGAGCCAGGCAAGCCCTGGAGCGGCTTAACGAGCTGCGCAACATTGTGGCTATTCTGGGTGTGGATGAGTTGACGCCAGAAGACCGGGTGACGGTGAGTCGAGCTCGTAAGTTGACCCAGTTTTTCTCGCAGCCGTTCTTTACCTCAGAGGTGTTTAGCGGGCGCAAGGGAGTATATGTACCGCTAGAGAAGACGGTGGCGGGGGTGAATAAGATCCTGTCTGGAGAGCTGGATGAGGCACCGGAGGATTTGTTTTATATGGTGGGGCCAATTGAGGATGTGGAGGCAGCATGGCAGGCCAAAAAGCGCTCAATATAAAAGTGCTTAATCAAAAAGGGGTAGTCTTTGATGGCACAGGTCAGGTGTTGTTTGTGCCAGCTAAAAAGGACGAGGTGGCCATTCTCCCCGAGCACACACCCCTGATTATGCTGCTGACCAAGGGCAATATTAGTATTGTCAATGACGGCCAGAAAAAATTAATCAGTCCTATCACCCACGGCGTCCTCTACGTCGGCCAAAACGAAGCATCAGTGTTGGTGAATGAATAGCAAGCGAGCTTACTATTCATGGTTAATCGCTTATCGTAAATTGTTTATCGTAAATAAATGTAGGTTACTAGATCGACTGAGCTATTGAACGTTTTAGAGCGCTAATCCGGCGAGACAACTTATTACAAATTACAATACTCGTAGCACGTGTCATATTGGGCGCTGGTCATATATTCTCGCTTCTTAGCTATGGCAAGGATAGCAACGCATTCGTAGCACGAGCCTCGGGCAATATCTAGAATGTGGCAGAAGTCTTTGTTGGTGCGACTGCTGCCTTCGGCAATGTTCAAAGCAATGGAAGTAGCAGCACGCTGCCATTGGTTGGTTAACCCATACACCTCTCTTTTCGGCCACGACTGACTTAAGGAATAAGTGAGATCGGTCCAGATTATTGCTTCCTGATATACGGTTAGGTTTTCAAATTGAAATTTCGTATTAGGGATCATTATGGCCGGATAGTATCACAGAGATTCTGGTATAACAACAACCGACTAACGATTAGCGATCTACGAATTACGATTAACTGCAGCAGCTACCGCAGCTGCTTGACGCCTGGCTGTTTGTCTGAGTATAGTATGTATACGGCAACTTATTATGTGCCGCATGACTAATGCATTTTCTGCATAAAACATCTACTTTAATCGTCTTTCTAGGGCTAGCAGTGATGGCTGGACTACTATTTGCCTCGCCGACCAGGCAGGCTATTCTCGGTCTAGCTACGGGCAAAATTCCACTTCTAAACAATCAGGGTAAATTAAACGCCGATACCTTGGGCGGCAAGACGTACGCGCAACTATTGGCCGAGGCGCAGTCGGTTGATGCGGCAACACTGGTGGGACATGATGGACTCTATTATTTGCAGGCCGGCAATTTAATTGGCACGATCGCCAACGAGCACTTTTCGGCCTATGACAACCTCGTTTCAGAGGGGAAAATTGACGATGGTTCCACAATCCTGACCGATGATGATCCGACTTCGCTTTCATCGAACTCTACGGCTTCGCATAGTCCAGCTAGCGTGCTGAGTTCGTCAACCCTAGACTTAACCATTAGGGACCAACTGATTACTGGTTCGGTTATTCAATCTGGCCTTAAGACAAGCTTGATAACCAACGATGCGGGATTTATTGCTGATTTGACAGGTTTTACTTCCGACAATTTGGCAGAAGGAACGACTCATCGTTTTAGCCCATGGGCTATCGCCACGGGTGGCATTGTGTATGGGGGCAAGGTGGGAATTGGTGGTCCAGTAGCGCCAACGGCCACGCTAGATGTGGCTGGCACATTTAAAGCCTCTGGGGCTGTTACCTTAAGCAATTATAGTACCAATGGCGGAATATTTTACGCTGACACCAACGGCGTTGTAGCACAACTGTCTGCAGGTGGCGCTGGGCAATGCCTTAAGTCCAGTGGTGGGGTACCCACTTGGGGAGCTTGCGCAGCGGGAGATTCTATAACCGGAACTGGCGCCATTGGGCAATTGGCGTTTTTTAATACCACCAGCACACTGGCTGGTAGTTCAGCTTTAGTTTGGGACAACGACAATGATGTATTAACGTTGGCCGGGGATGTCGTGCCTGATGCCGATGTTACTCGCAGCTTGGGTACACCCTCATTGCAATGGAAGGATGTCTATATTGGGCCAGGATCGCTTTATGTGAATGGTCAAAAAGTGCTCGAAGAAGCGGCAGGCAGCATTGTGGTATCGGCTGATCCGGACCAGAATCTGCAACTGCAGACTGGAGGCGATGGGGATATCGAGCTTAATCCATTGGGCACTGGCGCTATTCAACTTAAGAGCAATGTACTTTTGACGGGCGGCAAGACTTTCCGAACATCGGACAATTCTGCCTTACTTTTCTCTGACGGTATACAAGCAGGCAATCTTAAATTATCCGGTAATACATTTACAACTGCTAATACTAATGGTGATATCGCTTTTGCTCCTAATGGCAATGGAGATAGCTATTTTAGCAACGGCAAGGTAGGGATTGGCACAACCGATCCACAAGCCGCCCTAGATATCGTCGGTACATTGCGGGCATCTGGCGCAACGACGCTGTCTAACTACACTACTAACGGTGGGATGTTGTATACCGATGGGTCTGGGGTTGTGTCTCAGCTGGGCGCAGGGACGACGGGGCAGTGCTTGACGGCTAACACAGGAGCTGCAGCCAGCTGGGGGAGTTGTAATGCGGCCAATACCTTAACTGGGACTGGGACTGCTGGGCAGATTACTTATTACAGTGGCACTAACACTACAGCTGGTTCTGCTAATTTCTTATGGGACAATGCATCTTCCCGACTAACAATTGGCTATAACTCCGCACAATCTGGCGCAATTGCATTGCCAAACAATACTTCAATTAACTTCCGAAATGCGCCAAATACTTCAGATATTATTGGCATGCGATATGCTTCAGATGGAAACTTCTACATGGCTAATGGTTCTGTTGTTGCTGGTGGTGCCGGTGGTTCAGCCACCTTAATGGTAGGAGGCAATAACGGTAATGTTGGTATTGGGTCAGCTGCTCTGCCTACTAACGGAAAGCTGGAGGTGACAAGCACGGGTACGACTACTGATGGTATTCGGGTTACAGCTAATTCGTTGACGACGGGTAAAGGTTTAAATGTTACTTCCACCTCTACAGCTTTGACGACTGGTGGGCTGGCTAGCTTGGATTGGTCTCCGGGATCGGCAACTACTTCTACTGGAGATTTGTTGTCGATTAACGTGGGGCCGAATGGGACGGTGGGGAATTTGTTGAATATTAAGAATGATGGCTTGTCGGTGTTTAGTGTGTCGCAGTCGCAGATTGTGGCTAATGTGCCGGTGGCCTTCCAGGCGGCTGGAGATATGAGCATTGCGTATGATTTGGCCTTTACTAATTCTACCTCGGGCAACATTAAGTCGGCTGGACCATTGAGGATTCAGGCTGGTGAGTCGTTTAATTCTAGCGACCTGACCTTGGGGACGTATAATAATGGGGTAATCATGTTTGATAGTGGCGTAGTAGCGACGGCCAATGGGACTAAGTTGGGTCTGGGATTGTATGCACCTTCAGCCCGACTAAGTTTAGCTGCCGGCACCACGGCTTCTGATGGCATAGCGTTCGGCACAGATACAAACTTGTATCGTTCCGCTGCTGACACATTGCGCACAGATGACACCCTCTTAGTTGGTGGCGGGATTGCCTGGGTGGGCACAGCAGCACCATCTCTATCTGCCTCCGGCAACGCTAAAACTTACTTTGACAGTACGTCTAAGACGCTTAAAGTGTCTGAGGATGGCGGGGCATATGCGGACGTGCAGACTAGTGGAAGAGCTTTGACGACTTCCACTAAGACGATTACTTCAGCAACTGTATTAACCTCACTAGATGGCACCGTTATGGCCGATGCGACATCTGCAGCTTTTGCGGTTACGTTGCCAAGCGCTACTACGGCCATGGGGCGGCAGTATACTATTATTAAGACCGACGTCAGCGCTAACGCAGTAACAGTAACGGCGGCTGGACCAGATACATTGAATGGTGCGGCTACCTATCCTTTAAATAACGCGTATGATTCTATAACCGTTTCGAGCGATGGGACTAACTGGTTTGTAGTAGGGATGGCTTATAATTGAGGTGGGGGAATAAGATTACGAATTGTTCGTAGTTCATGGTTCGTGGTTGATAGCTGTTGGGGAATATTAAATCCCTATTTATCCCGATTTAATCGGGATTTATGGTAAATCGTTAATCGTCTATCGTAAATCGTTTATTCTTTGTCATTCTCGACCCGATCGAGAATCTGTACGTACACGTGTACGTACATGTGTACGTACATTCGGTTGTTTCCGCCAGAGGCGCACAGGCTATGCTTCGTTATTCGTTAGTCGTAAAACTCCCGTCCGCCTCTGGCGGAATAAACTACAAACTCCTGCCCGCCCCGTCAGGGTCGGGATAAACAATAAACCCCGATTAAATCGGGGTAAACTATTCGCAACTCTTGATCGTTGATCGTTTTTTACTGTCATTCCCGGCTTGACTGGGAATCTGATTTTCAGTCGAGCTGAGAATGACACAAATAATGACTCCTGCCAGCCCACCATACTACGCTCTGTCTCTGTTAAATAGTACGATAATTAAACCCTATAGTTTTTGACATTGACAGCGGAATCTGTTATAATTCCCCGTAACAAAAGGCAAGTGGTCCTTTTGAGGAACGTTGAAAATTGAAAGGGAGGGGAGACAAAAACTCCCGCAATATGGCCCCGCAAAGGTCGGGTCCCAGCATGCGCCGGGATAGTCGTTTGTTCGTTATTGAGGTGGGGAAAATGCGACGGATTATCTTTGCGGTTGTTTTTCTTCTAGGCCTCTTCAGTGGACTGTCTTTAACGTCCGCACAAGAGGATATTCAGCTTGGTTGTGCCACTCCAATCATGCAACCCGAGTCCGATCCAGACATGCCGAACTGCGGTTCGGACGGTACGCTCCCAGATGGAGTGTACGAATCCAACGACTGGGGCGACTGCCCTGTTGAAGGATTTTATTCACTCGGACCACATCAACTCTGCACCCCGTATGATGGGAGCGAGTATGATGGGGGGCATGACACATGGAGATCGGGCCAACGCGGCGATTGCCAAAGTTGGATGGATCCATACGCGTGCGATCTATGGCAACAGGGATACAATTTCCCTGAGGCTGATGGCACATGCGTGCCTCCACTAGCTCTTATTCCTGGAGAAGTATCACGCTTAGGCGTTGACGCGTGTCAATTGCTCGAAAATCCAGGCATGGAAGGTCTGAATGGTGGCTGGTACGATGATGAGGGCAATCCCGAGCCACATTTGGGCAATTGTCCAGATGGATATTTCCTGACAGGTGGTGCTTGTCAGGAGGTACCCGAAGATGCTGGCCATGATTCTGGCGCGAGTGTAGTCGAGCAAGGTACAGTAGCCGACTATGGCGACCTGTCAGAGCTTGACGACAAAGGAGAACCTTTGCCGCAAGTTGGGTGGCGGTACGCCAACTCGCCAGAAGACGATGGCATCAATTGCCGGTTCTGGGGCGACATTGACGCCGACATTCTCGTAACCCTTTGGGAGGGCGAGAAGGTAATGGTATTGGACGATACTCAGATAGATTCAGAGGGTAACGCCTGGTACCGAGTCGATGTCCAGCGATCCGGCATTAGTTCTTGTTTCGTGCGGGAAGATGGGTTGGCCATTGAGCCAACTTTCACTGCGCCAGATATAGAGGTCGATGCAACCGGCCCTGATGTCGCGGGTCAAATTGCTGACGATTCAAAAATCGACAGCGTTGTTCGACTACCGAGTACGGGCTTTGGCGATAATGCTGACGATAGTTCTACCGTCGTCCTCATCCTCGGCGCCATGAGTCTGATTGCTCTGGCTGGGGGGTTTGTATGGCGCAATCGTCGCTGCAAGTGAGAAAGGAAGAAGGTTAAGGTGGTAAGCTCGCTTTAGAGTTGTAGTTGGATCGGCGGTCGTCATCGTGGCGGTCGCCCAGGAGCTTATTCAGGATATGAACTATGTCCTGAAGAGCTTGCATGGAGTTTGAGATGGAAGTTTTTGTCGACGTATTAATTTTCGCGTTCATCATTCTTTTTGGAGCAATGGCCATTGCGCCAATGTTCTTGAAGAAAGGGAAGACGTATTGAGTCGACTGCGGTCGGCTCATAGCCCGGATTTCTCCGTAAGGAGGGTCCGGGTTTTTTGTTTTTTATACAAGCGGTTAGTTGATTTTTACTATACGCTAGACGCTAAACCCTCGCCCCCTTGCTACCTGGCAAAATATGTTACACTAGTATTATAAACTTTTTAAGGAGGCACTTATGCCATTTTCTGTACCAGATTTACCATACGAATACAACGCTCTGGAGCCCGTTATCGATGAGCAGACTATGAAATTACACCACGACAAGCACCATGCAGCTTATGTGGAGAAGTTAAATGCGGCGGTGGAGGGAACGGAGTGGGCGGATAAGGATATTGCCGAGATTTTAACCTCGCTGGATAAATTGCCAGCTGATAAGCAGACGGTGGTGCGCAATAATGGTGGTGGGCACTTTAACCATTCTCTGTTTTGGCAGATGATGACTAAAGATGGGACGGGCAAGCCGGAAGGCGAGTTGTTGGCAGCGATTGAACGGGATTTTGGTTCTTTTGAAGATTTTCAGACTCAGTTTGCCGATGCGGCCACTAAGCAATTTGGCTCTGGCTGGGCTTGGTTAGTTAAAAATGGTGATACGTTGTCGGTAGTTGGCACGCCTAATCAAGACAACCCAATTATGACTGATGCTTCCTGTACACCATTACTAGGTATTGATGTCTGGGAACATGCTTATTATTTGACCTACCAAAACCGCCGTCCGGAATATATTACTAACTGGTGGAAAGTGGTTAACTGGGGTTTTGTGGCGGAACAATTTAGTAAATAGAGGTTCTATCTGCAAAGCGGTTAGTCGCTTGCCAAGCTAACGGGAAGAATTTAGTGCAGGCTGCATTAGCCTTCACTGTTGTGGCGAGATATGACGTCCACCAAGCTGGTGCGTATTGACAGTGTGAACAAATTCAGCCCGGACTCCAACCTGGCCGTTCTCCTTAGTATAGGCCTCGTAAGAAGATATATCGGTTGAAATATCTGGAGCCGTTACTAAGGCTTTTTTCATTATGGTTGATATATCATTGGCTAGGCCTATATTGCCGCCCGTTTCGCAGGCGCACAATATAATATCAGCATCGCTTGCAAAAGCTTCTTCAACAGCCTTGGCTCCAGTCTCAAAGAGATCGTCAGTGTAGAGTATGGACCGTCGCTGCTGCATATGGTTGTACTCCCTATCCATCTTTCCGCCAAATCTAATAATGTCCTCTGAGCCATGGCCGCCAATAATGGCAAAGCTTATTTTACCTGCTTCAGCGTATCGCTTTCTGGCCTGGTTGATGCTTGCCACTACTTCCAGCAGGTCGGCCGCTTCAAATATTACCACTTTTTGATTAGCTTGCAGACCACTATCCAATTGCCGGTATTGGGCTTGATCATAGAAGAAAGTGCCATTATGATCGGCTTCGGGCATAATAATAATACCGAATGAGTCGCCAGCTCGAGGTGGATTTTCTATCTGCTTAATCAGCATTTCTACTGGGTACCGGCCTTGCACTTTAATGCCAAATTCAGTTTCTAACATTTTGGTCAAGCCAGGTTGGTGTTGTTCGAGTCGCACGACCGTCTTAAAGTTTTCGGCTAATAGATCGTACGTTACATAGCTTGTCGGTTGATCGAAACCTAATTCGGAAGCGCCGCGCCAAATGGGGATTAGTTCGTCTGGGTTGAGGTGCAAATGATCCAGCCCTTCAACTACCAGCTGCTCCATCGCTTCAATTCTGCGTTCCATATCCAGGTTTTGCTGTTTTATTCGGTCAATAAAGACCATGCCGTCCGGATTGGAGACTATTTGATCAATAATTAGCTCATGAAGTTGACTCTGCTGGTCATGGGTGCCATATTGCTCTACTTTTTGCACCAGAAAGTCTACGGCATCCGGCTTAAAACTACTCGGCAATGTCTCTATAAGTCTGGGTAGTATGCGCTGCTCAATAAATTGATGGGTCAAGACTGATGCAACTTCTGAGGGAGTCTGAGTGGGAGCATCCTGCGTCGACTCATTAAAGGCTTCATATATTTTTAAAACTTCTAGCAAATGTGGACGCGTAAGTACCGCAAGAACCTTGTCATAATCTATCTGAGGGTCATTTACAACCCGTTCAATTAGCGGTCGGAGGTCGGCGGTGTTCCTAACTTGCAAAAAGTCCTGAAACGACTCGAATATCTTACCTGCCGTTTGTGGCTGATTTAGCCCCTTAATTAGCCAAGCTACGTCTGCCGCGCTAATACTTTGAACAAGATCATGACGGTCAATATCTGTCAAGCTAGCTTCCCAGGTAAGTCGATAAATCTTCTCTTTAATCGGTTTCAGATTTTGGAGAAGTGATTCTAGGTATTCCTGATCAACTTGCAGTTCAGCTGGTTCAGCGCGCTCCTCCACAGGCCCTGACAGAGATGTGGATTCCTTTTGCTCTGGCCCGGGCTGCTCCGGAATTGGAGGAGTTGACATATTCTCATACATATACGAGGTAATTTTAACACAGTTCATACATGGCGGATCGTCCCAATCCGAGCACGGTTAGTGACTGGCCTAAACTAGTCAAGAAGGGCTTGCAGCGGAATAGTTTAATAAGTAGGCAAGAAGTGCTGTGATTGCGAGCTAAAAAGTTTGCCTCCGGAATGCTTAATGTATTCCGGAGGTTTTTGGGTTAGCTCAGCTGCTAGACAAAGCCCAAGGGGGTAGAGCCGGGATTGGGTAGTAGGATTGCCTTAATCACAGCAATGCCGTGATCCAGGCTATTAACCACAAATGGCGCTGCGGCCACGACCCAGGCATGATCATGGGCCATGCCTTTAAGTTCATCCTCCGGCTCAATAATGAGTACCAGAGGCTTGCCCAATAAATAAGCCCAGAACAGTTCGGCCATTGACCCGATCGAAACTTGCGTAGCACCACGCAGATTCATGAGAATGGCGTCACGGGTGCGAACATCGAACAGGTCGCGACTCATAATGCCCTTGGTAGCCAACAATGGCTGCGTTTCAATAGGCTCTCCAAACACTTCCACATGCTGCTCCAGAAACTCTTTACCTCTCAATGGAGAGAAAGCTTCAATCTCTGGTTGCAGCTGCTGAGAAGCATAGGTACGCCAATCAGTCGCACCATTAAACGAAACGCCGCGAATCGGTCCGGCCAGGTACACACTGGGTTTCATGTTCTGTTCTCCTTGTTGCGCGACGGATAACTGGTGGGGAATATAGCAGAATAACCACCCTAAATGCAACAAAAATGCCTCTAGAAGGGCACTGTGGAGGGCTACAAGGCACCTAGAAAGGCCGATAGTTTTGGAGTACTACTTAGTAGCGGTGCTGGCTAATTTCTTCCAGGGTACAATTGGCTTTGGCTGATGCGGTTAGCGGTTAGCGGTTAGCGGTTAGCGGTTAGCGGTTAGCGGTTAGCGGTT